>CALLYA010000336.1 GCA_937875495.1 uncultured Verrucomicrobiota bacterium | reverse complement strand
CTTGAGGACGGTTTATCGGCGGTTGGGATCGGTGCATGGCCCCACCCCACCCCCATGACCAGGTCGAAAACGCCACCGCGCCCTCTGCGGGAGGCTCTCCGGATGGGGACAGGGAATGCAGGACCGTCGAACCTGATTTCTGCAACTGCCTTGGACGGCAGGCTTCCGGTCGCAAGGTCCGGTGGGGATTTCATTGTTGCGCCGGTATTGATTCGATAGAGTTGGGTGCATGAAGACCTCTATACCGATTTTTTCTCTTTGGTTGTGCCTCATAGCCCTTTGCGCGGGTGCGGCGGCTGCTGTGGGTGAGGAGACCGGGCCCGTTCGGGTGAGCGGCGTGTATCCGCATTTGGCTGTGTACAGCGACGAGGCGGAATGTGGGATTGGTGCGGTGGTGGTGTGGGCGGACCGCTTATGGGCGATCACGTATGCCCCGCATAAGCCGAATGGGAGTGAGGACAAGCTCTATTCCTTGGATCGCGAGCTCAACCTGATCCCGTTCGAGGGGAGCGTGGGCGGCACGCCCGCGAACCGCATGCTGCATCGGGAGTCGAACCAGCTGATTATCGGTCCTTACTTCATCAACGCGGATGGGGAGGTGCGTGTCGTGCCGCCCTCTCAAATGCCGGGCCGGTTGACGGCCACCATGCGGCATCTCACCGAGCCTGAGCAAAAGGTCTACTTCTACACGATGGAAGAGGGTTTGTATGAAGTGGATGTCGAGAGCCTCGAGGTGGTGGAACTCTATCCGGACGGTAACGGGTTGCCGGAGGGGATCCGCAATCCGATCCTGCCGGGTTATCACGGTAAGGGCGGGTATTCGGGCCAGGGTCGCATTGTCGTCTCGAACAACGGCGAGCCGCTCTCCGGTTCCGAGTGGTTGATTCCGGGACCTTCCGGTTGCTTGGCGGAGTGGGACGGACAAGCCTGGAATGTGATCACGCGGACGCAATTCAACGAGGTGACGGGGCCGGGTGGGATGAGCGGCAACGCGAGCGCGGACGACCCTATCTGGGCGGTGGGCTGGGACCACAAATCGCTTTTGCTATACTTACTCGACGGTGGGGAATGGCATCGGTTCCGGTTGCCCAAAGGGACGCATACCTTTGACGGCAGGCATGGTTGGCATACCGAGTGGCCGCGGATCCGTCCGGTGGACGAGGGGTTCACCCTGATGAACATGCATGGCACGCTCTATGAATTCCCTTCCGGGTTTCGCGCGGGACAGACCGGGGGGATCCGGCCGCTGTCGACCTATCTCAAGATGGTGTCGGACTGGACGATGTTCGGGGACGAACTGGTCTTTGCGTGTGACGATGCCTCACGCTTTGACAACGGTCTGATGGGACAGTCCAATTCCAACTTCTGGTTTGTCCCGATAGGAAAACTCTCGGAGCTGGGGCCGCGGGAGGGCTGGGGTGCGTTTTGGTTGAACGAGGCGGTTGCAGCGGGGGAGACCTCGGATCCGATGTTGATCGATGGATATCCACGAAAGGTGCTGCATCTATGGAACCAGGGTGAGGATCCGGTGACGGTCGCGCTGGAAGTGGATGTGGTCGGAGGGGATCAATGGGCGGAGGTCACGCGGACCGTTTTAGAGCCTGGTGGATACTATTTCATGCCTCAGCAGGAGGTGGGCGAGGGGGTATGGCTGCGCCTTCGTTCTATGGGGAATGCCACCTCCCTGGGGGCGACGATGTACGTCTCTGACGCAACGGTCCGTCCGCTGGAGGCGAGTGCTCAGTTTCAGGGTTTGGCGCGGCTGGGCGAGGCCTACTCGGGCGGGATCATCCGTCCGCGGGGTGGGGATCTAGGGACGCTGCATTACTCCGCGCGCGTGGTCGATGCGCAGGGTGTGGAAATGGAGCGTGCCTATCTGGAAATGGGACCGGACATGACCTTGTCGCGCGTGGAGGATACCGAAGCCTGGGCGTGGCTGGACGAGCAGGCGGCGATTGCAGGGGATGAGTGGAACTTTGATGATGCCTCGATCATCCTCACGGATGCGCAGGGTGCACGTTGGCGCGTGCCACGTGGCTATGCCGGGGCGCATCTGGCTGAATATGACCGAGTGCGTGGGTTCCGGGAGGTGGTGACGGAGCGTGGGCTGCTGAACTGCCACGGGATTTTCTACGAGGTGCCGCGCGACATCAGTGGCGGACTCGGTAAACTGAAACCGATTGCGACACACAACCGAATGATCTCCGACTATTGCTCTTGGCGCGGGCTGCTGGTCATGAGCGGGGTCCGTCCGCGGGCGGAAGCCGACGGGCATGTCTTCGGGCAGAAGCCGGGGCTCTGGTTCGGTGTGGTCGATGATCTGTGGAAGCTCGGCAGGCCGGTTGGCTACGGCGGGCCGTGGCGTGCGACCCAGGTCGAGGCGGGAGTCTGGTCGGATCCGTATCTGATGCGTGGCTTCGACGAGAAGGTATTGGAGCTCTCGCACGACCGTCCGACTGCGGTTCGATTCAGGATCGAGCTGGATGTCAGCGATGTCGGCGACTGGGTTCACTACGTGACGTTCGAAGTCGGCCCCGGCGAATCGCTGGTGCACCGCTTCCCGATCGGCTTCATGGCTGGCTGGATACGGGTTCAGGCATCGGAGAATTGCGCGGCAACGGCGCAGCTGCGTTACGGACCGCTGGAACCGGTGGTCTCTATGCTTGAGGCGCGGTGAAGTTCGAAAGGGCGGCGCAGGTGATGAACCTCCGCCGCCCGCTTGCCTTGGGCCTGTGGATGCGCTTATGTGGCCTGTATGAGTTGGAACAATAGGCCTATTGGCTATGTGGGAATATCGAAACTTACTGGGTATGACGACCCGGATATGGTCTTTGGCGCCATCCGCGACGCGGTCCAGCATGTGGGGCCGCTGGCTTCCCTGATCCCGCCGAACGCAGACATCATCGTGAAACCGAATTTTGTGGCGGCGGCGCCTGCGGCTGCCGCGGCGACGACACATCCTGCGGTGATTGCGGCCGCGGTCCGGCTGGCGGTCGAGGCGGGTGCGCGCAGGGTGCGGATTGCGGACACGCCGGCATTCGGCTCGGCCAAGCGTGCGGCACGGGTGTTGAACCTGGCTGCATACCTAGGCGATCTCGATGTCGAAGTGTGTGACATGACGACGCCGAGGGTGGTGCGTGGGGGATTGAACAACGGCTGTTTTACCAAGCTGCACATGGCCCAGGACGTCTTGGATTGTGACTTTGTGCTCAACCTACCCAAGATCAAGGCACACGGGCAGATGGTCTTCACGGGCGCGGTCAAGAATCTGTTCGGGTGTGTCCCCGGACGTCGCAAGGCGCTGATGCATTGTCAGGTGGGCAATTCTCGGGCGGTCTTCGGGCGAATGCTGGTGGACGTGGCTCGGGTGGTCCAACCGGCTTTGCACATTGCGGACGGGGTGATCGCGATGGAGGGACAGGGCCCGCGCAAGGGCGATCCTCGGCCCTGGGGGTGGATCCTGGCCTCCAACAACCCCTTCGCCTTGGATCATATCGCTGCGTCCGCTTTGGGCTATGAGCTGGACGAGGTCCCCACGCTGACGGCGGCGAAGGAGCTTGGAGTGTTTGATCCAGAGCTGGACGAGGTCAGGGTGTTGGGTGCGACGCCGGCCGAGCTCCAGTTGGATGGCTGGCGGAAGGCGCAACCGATTCCCGTCACCTTCAATCCGTTTCGATTGGCGCGCGGCTATGTACGGCATCAATGGCTGATGCGCCGCGAGCGCAGCTGAGCCTGGTTCGGGCGCAGTTGCACCCCGCTGCGATCTCCGCGGGATCCCATTCGGAGGGCCTCCCGCAGAGGACGCAGTGGCGTTTTCGACATGACCATGGGGCTGCTGAGGGTCAAGGCCTCAGATCGATGCTGTGAGGGGAATCCATTTCCTGCAGCAAGGCCCGTCCAAAAAGGGTGCTCCCTCAGGCGTCGCCTCCAGGCAATAATTGGCGATCGGTCCGATCGGTCGGATCAGTCGGATTCGCGATCGAAATCGGGATCGGGATCGCGATCGGGATCGAAATCGGGATCGGGATCGGGATCGGGATCGAAATCGGGATCGAAATCGGGATCCGGATCGATCCCAGCCCAGTTGGCTCCAATCGGTCGTCTATTCGTTGAAAGTGACGAGGGAGCAATAGGAGGGATTGCCGAAGACATCCTCCTCAGTTCCCGTGCCGGAGTGGCCGTCGCAATAGACGAAGTTGGCTTTTCCGGAGTGGCGATCTGTTTGATGATCGTCGGAGGAGGACCAGACACAGCGGCCGTCGTTGGGGGCGACCTCCTCGAAGATCATGATACGATCGGACGGTTTTTTGACCATGGACATGCGACGCGTATCTTTCGGACCACAGGCGTCATAGGACATTTCGTCATTGAGAGAGAAGCTGAAATTACGGATGCCGGGTCGAGACTGCACTTCACCCTTGTCGCTCGGGCACAACCAGACCTTCTCGTTCTGCACGTAGTTCCAGAGCGTTCCGTACTGCAGGTCGGCGATATAGGACTGCTTCATGGTCCATGCGTAACAACGGAATTGCTCGGTCGGGCTGGCGGCTTGGCAGGGTGGTTTGGCGAAATGTCCGTCGTTGTCCGTCGCGTAGGTAATGATGGCGAGCCCGAGTTGGCGCTGGCTGTTCATGCAAGAGATGGCGCGTGCCTTTTCTCGTGCATTCTGGAGGGCCGGAAGCAGCATTGCAGCGAGGATAGCGATGATGGCGATCACGACGAGGAGCTCGATCAGGGTGAATCCCTTCGAGGTGCAGGGCTGTTTCATAGAGGGTTTTCCTTTTTCAGGCTTAAGGCCCGGAAGAACGGGGCCTTGGGTGGGTAAGCTGATTGGTGAGTTTAAAAAATCGGGTATGCTCAAGATTTAACGACACCGCCCGAACGAATATGTGACCTCTCCGGAAGCGGTCGCCCCGGGGGGGACGATCTGGAGCCCGGATTCAGTGGTAAGACCCTGTGTGAATAGATTGTGCGCGTCGGTTGAACAGGTCTGGTTTTCGATGCAGAACCAGGGTTGTTCCGCGGGTGTATAGACAACCAGATGTTTGAATTCCGGACTTGCGGAAAACCGCACTTCCAGGTCGTTCTGAGGAAATTGAACGATGGTGGGTTGGTCGGGGGCCAAGCCGTAGTATACATCGTCGATGACAAAGCCTTCGAGGGTGCGCTTCTGCCTGGCATCCAGCTCGGTCTCCTCCAGTGGGATCAAGCGACCGGAGGGCAGCATCTGCTCGGATTCCATCCAATGCGTGGCGGGAACGGTCAGAAGCGTCTGGGGACGTCCACCTTTTTGGTAGAGAAACCAAGGGTGCAGGCCTAGCCCGAATGGGAGCCGGTGTTCCGCCGATCGGTTTTGAACGGTGTATTTCCAGGAGACGGCGCCTTCCCGGATGGTGACACGCATGAAAATCGTGTGTGTGATGGGGAAGAGCTCGTAACGACGGGAGCCCGGGGTGAAATCCAGACTGCAGAGGATCTCGGTCTGAACGGGGGTATGCTCCACGGATTGCAGCGTCCAGGGCACGTTATGGACCAGGCCATGGATAAAATTGGGTCCGTTGTTGGGTGGGAAATGGAAGGTCTGGCCGTCGAAGGTGAAGCTCGCGTTGCGCACGCGATTGGGGGTGGGGTAGAGGATCGGGGTCCCGCAGCCGGTGCCGTTGACGTTGGCGATGGTGCCCGGCTGTTTCAGCAGCTCCGTATCCCGGTAGACGATCGAGAAGAGGTTGCAACCGGCCTCAGGGATAAGGCTGGCCACGGTTCCTCCGTGCTTGGCCTCGACGACGAGCCATTGTGTTTCCGGGTCCCGGTACTGCCGGAGTTGATGGGTGTTCGCGTGTGCTGGGCTCATGAGCAAGGAAGAGAGGATGATTGCTAGATGAAAAGGTTTCATTCCAAGGCCCCCAAAGGGATGGTTTGCATAGATGCGACCATATCGGAGGGGCGCGACGGAGGGAAGGGTAAAATGCCTCTGAGTTGGAGCTGACCATGGATGCCGATCAGTCAGATCATGGCCTGAATCGGTGTTGGGGTCGGAATTCGATTTCGATAGCGATAGCGACCATGAATCGGACTGATCCGACCGATCCGACCGATCCGACGGATCGGCAACCTTTGTCTGGAGGAGACGCATGAAGGAGCGGGCCTTTTCGGATACCCTCTAGCCACGGGGGTGGGTTGGGGCAATGCTCTGATCCCTACCATTGGGGGAATTATTTAGATATACCGTTTTCATCGGACCAAGGCAGTTGCAGAAAACAGTTCCGACGTATCTGCATTTCCCCCTCCCAATAGCCCCCTGCGCCCTCTGCGATCTCTGCGGGGAGTCCTCCCCATCCGGAGCCGCAATGCCTTCAGCTCTGCCCCAATGGGCTTTTCGGACAGGCTCAAGCTCAGCAACGCGGGTGGGTCTGCGTGAAATGAGCGAGGCGCCCTGCGGAATCGCGAGGGCGCCTCAGGGTCAGGCCTGTCCGGGCGTTACTTCTTCTTGGTCAGCTCGCGCTGTTTGTAGTGGGTGTGCAGGAGGTGATGAGAGCGCTCGCTGAGCGGTTGGCCGAAGAACTCTTCGTACACCTTCTGGATCTCCACGTTTTCGTGGGATTTGCGCAGCTGTTTGCCCTCGTCCTCCGCGTAGATGGCCTGGATGCGCTTCTGCCGGACCTCGTCGTTGGTGAAGCGCGGCTGGCCGCCGCCGCCGATACAGCCGCCGGGGCAGGTCATGATCTCGACGAAGTGCACCTCCTGCCGGCCGTCCTTGATGGCGTGGATGAGCCGATTGGCATTCCCCAAGCCGTGGGCGACGGCGACTTTGAGCTCGACCCCGTCGAGGAATTCCCAGGCAGGCAGTGTATCCTCGATGCGGAGCGCGGCCAACTTGATACCCTCGAGTCCGGCCAGCGGTTTGACATGGAGGTTTTCGAGCGGCAATTCACGGCCGGTGACGATTTCGTAGGCCGTGCGCAGGGCGGCTTCCATGACCCCGCCGGTATTGGCGAAGATATCCGCTGCCCCGGACGACATCCCGAGGATGCTATCCATCTTTCCATCGGGCAGGCTGTTGAAATCGATGCCGGCCTCTTGAATCATCTTGCCGAGCTCGCGGGTGGTGAGTGCGAAATCGACGTCAAAGACGCCGCTGTCGTTCATCTCCGGTCGCTGGCACTCGAACTTCTTGGCGGTGCACGGCATGATCGACACGACGACCATGTCTTCCGGGCGCACGCCGATTTTGCTGGCGTAGTAAGTCTTAGCGACCGCGCCGAACATTTGTTGGGGCGATTTACAGGTGGAGAGGTTCTCCAGGAAGTCGGGGTGGTAGTACTCTGCGAACTTGATCCACCCGGGCGAGCAGCTGGTGAACATCGGCAGGGCGACCTCCTCCTTCCCGACCAGTGCCCGTTTGAGGCGGGTCAGGAGCTCGGTGCCCTCCTCCATAATCGTGAGATCCGCGGCGAAATTGGTATCGAACACGCGGTTGAAACCCATCCGCCGCAGGGCGGTGACCATCTTGCCGGTGACGAGGGTGCCCGGTTCGTTGTCGAAGCACTCCCCGAGCGCGGCCCGAATCGCCGGTGCGGTCTGAACAACGACGTATTTTTGGGGATCGTCGAGGGCAGCCCACACGCCGGCGGTGTGATCCCGTTCGGAGATGGCCCCGACGGGACAGACCGCGGCGCACTGACCGCATTGGACGCAGGCGACCTCATCGAGGTCGAGCGTGAATGCGGGGCCGATGACCGTATCGAACCCCCGGCCTTGGGGAAAGAGCGCGCCTACAGCCTGGATGCTGTTGCAGACCGTAACGCAGCGTCTGCATTTGATGCATTTGCTGTTGTCACGCACGAGCCCAGGGGTGCTCTGATCGAGTATCGGTCTGGCTCGGGCGCCTGGATAGCGCACGAACTGTATGCTCATCTCGTTGGCGAGGGTTTGCAGTTCGCAGTCCTGGTTCCGATTGCAGGTCTGGCATTCGCCGTCGTGCTCGGAGAGAAGGAGTTCGACGGCCATTTTCCGCGCGGCGCGTGCCCTTCGGGAGTGGGTCTGGATGACCATCCCTTCAGCGACGGGCGTCGCGCAGGAGGCGGACAGTGTCCGCGCACCCTCGACTTCGACCAGACAGACGCGGCAAGCGCCGATCGGCGTCTGACCCTCGAGGTGACAGAGCGTCGGGATCTTGACCCCGACCTGTTTGGCAGCTTCCAAGATCGTGGTCCCAGCGGGGACGGTGATCGCTTCGTTATTGATTGTCACATGGACCATGTTCCGTTCCCCCTTCACCGCACTTGTTCAAGGTTTTTTCCGAAATCGCATCGCAGGCAACGCCGGCTCTGCCGAACGGCCGTGGATTCGTTCCATGGCAGTTCGACTTCATCGAAGTTGGTGCGACGCCGCTCCACGGGCAGCATTCGGATCGGTTCGCGTGGGTACGGGACGGGATCCGCATCGGGATCATAGTCCGTTGTCACTTCAGTGTAGGTACGCCAGAAGGCGTGCTCCTCGCCGGAGAGGAGCGCATCGATTCCGACGGCGGCGCGTTCGCCGGCGCCGATGGCCGCGACAACCGAGGACGGGCCGTCGACGCAATCGCCACCGGAGAAGAGCCAGTCCAGCGAGGTCTGACCAGTCACGGGATCGGCCTTGATCCAGCCTGAATCGTTGCGTTGAATCTCGAACGGTTCAAGCAGCGCCTGAGGCTCCAGGGTCTGGCCGACGGCCATGATGACCTGATCGGCGACGACCACGAAGGAGTCGGAGGGGTCCTCTTCGGGGCGGCGTCGGCCGGAGCGGTCGAAGTTGCCGAGCTTCATCGTGCGGCATTGAACCCCGGTGACCTTGCCATGCTCTTGCAGGATGGCCTCCGGCGAGGCGAGGGTACGGATGGTCAGCCCCTCTTCCAGGGCGGCTTCGATCTCCTCAGCATAGGCCGGCATCTCCTCGCGCGTACGGCGGTAGAGGATGGTGACGGTTTCCGCGCCGAGACGCAGGGCGGTCCTGCCGGCATCGATCGCGGCATTGCCGCCTCCGATGACGACGACGTTTTTCCCGACGGGCACGGAGCCGCGGATGTTGTATTCACGCAGGAAGGTCATCGCCTCGGCCACACCGTGGGCGTGGCAGCCCGGCATATCGATCTGAATCCCTTGCGGTGCACCGACGGCCAGGAAAACGGCCTCATACTCGTCGTGCAGCGATTGCATGGTGAAATCCTTCCCCAACCGCTGATTGGTTCGGATCTCGACACCGAGTGACTCGATCATGCGGATCTCGCGTGCCATGAGTTCGCGTGGCAGACGATAGGCGGGAATGGCCTGGACCAGCATACCGCCGGGGCGCGGCTCGCTTTCCAGCACGACGGGCCGGTAGCCGAGTCGGGCCAGGAAATATGCGCAGCTGAGGCCGGCCGGGCCGGCGCCCACGATGGCGACCTTGCGAGCGGCGTTCTCGGGGTTTTCCCGACATTCCGGCTTCTGGATCACGACCTCTTGATCGACCATGAACCGCTTGACTCCTCGAATGGAGACGGACGAGTCGAGCGAGGCGCGCCGACACTTATCTTCACAGGTGTGGAAGCAGACGCGTGCGCAGATCGCCGCGAACGGATTGCGGTTGCGATGGAGCTGGAGTGCCTCTGCGTAGCGTTTCTCGCCGACGAGCGAGACGAATCCGGGGATATCGACTCCCGCCGGGCACCCGGATTGACACGGAGCGCGGACCAGTCCGGGGCAGACCCCGGCGCGGCATTGTTTGTCACGGATGTGCTCGATGTATTCGTGGCGGAAGTGGCGCAGGGTGGAGAGGACCGGATTGGGCGCGGTCTGACCGAGTCCGCAGAGGGAGCCTTCCTTGATGAAGGCGCCGAGTTCCTCAAGTTTATCCAGGTCTTCCATGGTCCCATGGCCTTCGCAGATGCGGTCGAGGATCTCGAGCATCCGCTTGGTGCCGACCCGGCAAGGGGAGCATTTGCCGCACGACTCCTCTTGAATGAACTCGACGAAGAACCTGGCCACATCGACCATGCAGGTATCTTCGTCCATGACGATCAGGCCGCCGGAGCCCATGATGGCACCGAGTTCGCTCAGCGACTCGTAATCGAGGCTGACATTGAGGTGTTGGCGCGGGATGCAGCCGCCGGACGGACCGCCGATCTGCGCGGCTTTATATCCTTTGTTGTTGATAATCCCGCCGCCGATGTCGTAGATCAGCTCACCGAGGGGGGTGCCGATGGGGACCTCGACCAGGCCGGTATTGCGCACAGCGCCAGCGAGGGCGAAGGCCTTGGTGCCTTTACTCTTTTCGGTGCCGAACGAGGCGTACCAATCGGCGCCTTTGAGGAGGATGGCGGCGACGTTCGCGTAGGTTTCGACGTTGTTGAGCAGGGTCGGCTTGCCCCAGAGCCCTTGCTGGGCAGGGAAGGGCGGCCGCGGTCGGGGTTCGCCGCGATTGCTCTCGATGGAGGTGATCAGCGCGGTCTCCTCGCCGCAGACGAATGCGCCGGAGCCCATGCGGATGTCGAGATCGAAATGGAAGCCCCTGCCGAGAATGTTGTGGCCCAAAAGCCCCATTGCGCGTGCCTGTTCCAGAGCTTTCTGGAGACGTTCCACCGCCAGTGGGTACTCGGCCCGGACGTAGACGAACCCCTCATCGGCGCCGATGGCGTAGGCGGCGATGGCCATGCCTTCGATGACGCTGTGCGGGTCGCCTTCGAGGACGCTGCGGTCCATGTAAGCGCCCGGGTCGCCTTCGTCGGCGTTGCAGAGGACGTACTTCTTATCGCCCTCGGCCTTGGCGGTGAAGCTCCATTTCAACCAGGTCGGGAAACCGGCGCCGCCGCGGCCGCGCAGCCCGGATGTTTCCATCTCGGCGATGACGTCGGCCGGGGACATGAGTGAGAGGGCCTTGCCGAGGGCCTGGTAGCCGTCTTCTGCGAGGTAGTCCTCGATGTTTTCCGGATCGATCCTGCCACAATTGCGCAGCACGATCTTTTCCTGGCGATTGAAGAATCCGATTTGCTCCTGTTTCGGATAGAGCGCCTTCCCGTCGGAACCGTGAACGATCAGACGATCCACGCAGCGGCCGCCGACGATGTGTTGGTCCACGATATCGACCGCGTCCTTGGGTGCGACGCCTTGATAGAAGGTCTGATCGCGGCCCATCAGGAGGACCGGGCCCTGAACACAGGGGCCCATGCAGCCGGTCTTGACGAGTTCAACACGTTCCGCGAGGCCTTTCTCCGCCAGTTCCGCTTCCAAGGATTCCTTGACCGCCTTGGCGCCGGAGGCAAGACAGCTGCCGCCGTAACAGATGAAGACCTTCTCGCGTTTTTGCTCCGCCAGGGCGGAGCGGGCTTTGAGTTGCTCTCTCAGCTCTTTGAGTTTGCCAATGCTATCGATTTTCAAGATACCTGCCCTTATTTTGCGAGTTCTGCCTCAGCTGGTGTGGCCTCCGAATCCGCGTAGAGCCGCAGAATCGCCCCGATCTTGGCCGGCTTGACCCGTTGGTGCACGTCGTCGTCCACCATGATAACCGGGGCCAGCCCGCAGGCGCCGAAGCAGCGTCCGACGTCCAGGGAGAAATTCCGGTCCGCGGTTGTCTCACCGACATCAATCGCCAACTCCTTCTTAATGGCGCGCAGCACCTCCTTGCCGCCGCGCACATAGCATGCCGTACCGAGACAGACACGGACCATATGTTTTCCACGTGGAACCGTGGAGAAGAAGGAGTAAAAACTGGTCACACCAGCGACCTCGCTATACGACTTGCCGAACCTCTCGCTGATCCTTTTGAGGACCGGTTTCGGCAGGTATCCAAACATCTTCTGACAAGTCTGCATCGCCGGGATCAGACCCCCGGGCTTGTTGACGTAATCGGTTAGTATGTCGTCCAACTGTGCCAGCATCTGTTCCTCGTTTTGCTCGGAACAGCCTGCACATGCGCACGCATGCGTGCTGCGCTCCATAAGCACCTCCCTAATGACCTTTGAACCGGACCGCTGAGCTTACAGCGATCCGGTGATGTAGTGCTCGAGGTTGTTAATCATCAGCTCCTTCTCCGAGCAGAGGTGTTTGACGACATCACCGATCGACAAGATTCCCACAACCCGGTCGGACTTCGAGACCGGAAGATGACGAACCCGATTTTCGGTCATGAGTGCCATGCAACTGTCCAGATCCTCGTCGGGATTCACGCAGATCAACTTGTTCTTCGGGGTCATGACCCTTCGAACCTGAACTTCACGGGGGTCTTTGTCCTGCAGGATCACCTTCTGGATACAGTCTCTTTCGGAGACGATCCCAGAGAGCTCGTTCTGCTTGTTGTAGACAAGGAGACACCCGATATGGTTCGTCACCATCTGACCGAGCGCCTCGAAAACGGATTCCGAAGTCCCGATGCCGATGACATCGTGTCCCTTTTGATCCAGTAGCTGTTTGACCGGGGTGCTCACGCGGACCTCCCATCGTGGGGGTGGTTGTTTCGCTGCTCCCTGCCCGGATGCCGAAGGAGGCATTCCTTGAAACCCACCTTAGGGAAAATCGGATAAAAGGGTCAACCATTTATTTTTTTGGAGCAGGGGCAAGGACCACGGCCCGTGGGTCGAGGCCGTCTGAACAGGGCAATGGTGAAGCAAGCTCGGGGTCGCTATCGAAAGGACGTGGGATGGGATTCGGACACGAGAAACCGGGTGCGGCAACCATGTTTTTGCGGTGCTGACCCAACTCGGCAGCGAGGTTTGAGGGGTGCTCGGAGGGGAAGGCGCCAACCAGGGCAGGGATCGATCCCGAATCCGACCGATCCGACGGATCCGATCGATCCGACCGATCCGACGGATCGCCAACCATTGCCTGGAGGCGACGCCTGAAGGTGCATCCCATTTGGGACGGGCCTTGCTGCAGGAAACGGATTCCCCTAACGGCATCGATCAGAGGCCTTGACCCTCAACAGCCCCATGGCCAAGTCGAAAACGCCACTGCGTCCTCTGCGGGAGGCCCTCCGGATGGGATCCCGCGGAGATCGCAGAGAGGTCATGGGAGGGGGGAATGCAGATACCACTGGGTTTGCCGTCGATCCCGATCCCGATCCCGATACCGACCCCGATTTTACTTTTCCTCTATCTGCGGATTCACGGGGCGCAGACGGATCATGCGGGGGTGGGGTTGGTTGGTGGCGTAGATGCGGTCGACATAGTCTTGGGACTGGCGCTCCAGCTCGGTGCATTGGGCGTCGAAGGCGCTTTTCCACGCTTGATAGGCGCGCTTGGCTTCCGGGGTATCAGGGTGGCTGCGCTGGGACCGGAGATTGAGCCAGAGATCACGCAATGGGCGTACCACCCGATCATTGCGCTCTTTATTGAGCTCCGCGACCGCCAGTGCCTGCTGGTATTGCGGGGTGGTCTCGATCTCCTGTAGTTCCACCCCGCCGGCCAACTGCTCTGTGCTATAGGCCCCGACCGGAGTCTGGTCGATCGAGAGGGTGTAGCGCCCCGTCGGCAACCCGACCACGCGGAGCAGCTCCCGGCTCAAGCGGGTGCCCGCATCGGATCGGCGATAGCCGTCCCGCGCCTCCTTCGGCAGGACCCATGGTAAGGCCTCGGCGGTGTACCGGAGGGTGATGCCCATCTCATCCCCGGCAACCAGTTCCGCGGCCGCCCCGTGTGTGGTCTCGATCTCCCAGGTGTCGTCTTCGGCGCGTTGGAGGAGGATGGAGCCGACCCAGCCGCCGAGCTGCATCTGCTCGATCATGGCGGCGGCCATGACGGCATGACCGTTCGCGTTGGGATGGACGGCGTCCGGGATCATGGTGAATTCCGGGTTTTGGATCCTGGCGAGCTCAGTCACGCGGCTCATCGGCTGGATCATCTCGACATATCCCAGGCCGCGATCCGAGGCGCGGTCACGCAGCCATGCGCCGTAGAAGGCGAGGACCGGATAGTAGTAACGGGTCACCTGCCGAACCTGATCCGAATCCTTGGCGACCCAGGCCGGGGGTTTGGTCTGAGATACTCGGGAATCGTACATGCTCGGGCCCATCAGAATCGTCTGCGCACCCAATTCCGCGATACGGTCCATGAGGTATCCCATATCCTGTTCGTATCTCGCGAAGATCTCGTGATTGAAATGCTGGTACTGTCCGTCGTTCATACCGAGCAGGACCGTTACCACCTGCGGTTGGTGGCCTGCGACGTCTTCGGAGAACCGCAGGAGAGCGTCGCCTGCGCGGTCGCCGCTCACGCCTGCGTTCACCAGCTTGATCCGGCGGTTGGGGAATCTGGTGTATACGTAGTCTTCCACATACTGCGTGTAGAGACACTGGTGGGTGATGCTGTCTCCGCAAAAGACGACGGTATCGCCGTCGTGCAGTTGGATTCCCGTCAGAGGCGCGGAGGCACCTGCCAGGACCGAAACAAGTCCCAACAGGCACAAGATTATGGAAAAGACTTTCCGTGAGAGCGATTTCATGGTTGATTTCCGGTGGACTGATGGATGTCGGATCAGGGGTGGGGACGTCACCGCGCAGGAGGGCACGTCGGCTCATTCCACTCTCTGATTAAGTCCAAGGCAGACCTTCGGTCAACACCGCAATCAAGGTGAACCCCATGCCTGCAAGCGTGAGCTTTGAAGGAAGCTTGCGCTCCGGGGTGGCGATCACCGGACTTTTGGGGGGATTTGTCATGGTGTCGGAGGAGGGGGCGGATAGTCGATGGCCGTCTTGCGAAGGCATCACCGTGGCGAGGGCTGGGGCGGATGATTTGCGCGACCGCGATATTGAAACGCGCATCCAGCGCTTACGGAAGCGTATCCGGTGGAGTGCGAACTGGTTTTTTGGTATAGCGCTGCTCTCACTGGTCCACTCCGCCTTTGAGCTGACCGGGCTCGGTACCGGTTCCTTTGCCGGGCTGGGGGTGGGGCGTATGATCAACCTCTATGCGCTCTCCCTGGCTGATGAGCTCGGGTTCCCCATGATTTCCAGCCTTACGCTCCTGGCCTTCGGCTTCAACGTCATCGTTGCGGTCTTTTTTGTCATCATGGGCTTCGTTGCCCGTCAGGAGTTTCGCCTGGCCTTTCTCCTGGGGATTTTTTCCTACCTCCTGGACGGCATCATCCTACTGGGGATTCAGGATTACCAGGGAATGGTCTTCCATGGTGCGGTGCTCTTTCTGCTCGCCCGAGGCTTGTCCTTTTGCAAAGAGTTGGAAATTCTGCAGGCTTGGTGGGACAAGACACGCGGATCAAGGTTTACCTGGTAGCCCACGTTCGTTCGAAGCGATCATTAGGCCCGGAAGCGTTGGCGTAAACAGCGAAGCGGTGCACGTTCCCGGCCCCGGATGGGGAGGATTCCCGCAGGGATCGCAGAGGGCGCAGGGGGGGATCGGCCGCCTTTTCGGAGGTTTTAGCCACAGAGGGCACAGAGTTCACAGGGAGATGTTTCCTTTCGCCATCGACGAGACAACCCCTACTTCAGCCGGGTTACGTTGAGATGGGAA
>CALLYA010000335.1 GCA_937875495.1 uncultured Verrucomicrobiota bacterium | reverse complement strand
AACAATACCGTTGCGCCACCCGGTTTCTCATGTTCGAATCCCAGCACGCATCCTTACGATACCGATTCCGATAGCGAGCCCGAGCCCGATCTCGCTTCGCCATTGAACTTTTCGGGCGACCTCTGGTCAGAAGATTCCTGCCACAGAGGTCACAGAGAACACAGAGGCACAAGCCATTTCCCATCTGGTAAAGTGCGGAGCGTCCCGCCGATGGCAAAAGGAAGAATCTCTCTGTGAACTCTGTGCCCTCTGTGGCAAAAGATCCTCCCCAAGAGGACAATCCCTCTGCCTCAGCCTCTAGGCAATAGCTCCCGATCCGTCCGATCGAAATCGAAATCGGGATCGGAATCGGAATCGATGCCAGTTCCGTATGGCACCTGGCCCTCTGAGCACCGCTCAAACTTCGCTGCCGAGTTGTGTCAGCACCACA
Source organism: uncultured Verrucomicrobiota bacterium (assembly GCA_937875495.1). Classification (GTDB taxonomy): domain Bacteria; phylum Verrucomicrobiota; class CALLYA01; order CALLYA01; family CALLYA01; genus CALLYA01. Next base: position 15,036 of record CALLYA010000335.1, on the reverse strand, counting down.
ACAATACCGTTGCGCCACCCGGTTTCTCATGTTCGAATCCCAGCACGCATCCTTTCGAGCCCGATCTTGCTTTACCATCTACCCTTCCAGTTTTGGATAGCCTCCCGCAGAGGGCGCGGTGGCGTTATACGCCTCAACTCCGGGCCAGGCGCATCCCGTCGGAATTGAGTGCGATGGTGATGAAGCGGGATCGAGAGTTGGGTCGGTTCTGCTGGAGCCGATGTCTGATACGGGCGCCTGCCTTGGGGTCTTTGGCCAGGATAAGCATGTAGCCGCCCCCGCCGGCACCGAGCAATTTCAGGGCATCCACATCCGGAGAGATCAGGTTGATGATCGATTGGATTTCCGGTGGGTTGGTCCCGGAGTCCAGTGCTTGATTCAGCCGCCAGCTTCGACGGATCGCCTCGGCCAGCGCTTCCCATTTATTTTCCTGGACGGCTCGAGCGGTAAAGAGAGCGTTGAGACCGATCTCCTCGAGGACACCAAGTCGCTGGCTGCTGTTGAGAAACATCCCTCGCACGATCTCCTGTAGGATGTTTTTGGCGATCCGGGTGATCCCTGTGTAGTAGAGCATGATACGATCCGAGCTGCACTCGGAATGGATTCCATGTGCTGGCAGCCATTGAACGTTTGGGGTCTGATCGAGCCCGGGTTGGGTGCGCAGGAGTTTGATTCCGGGAAAGAGTGCCCCGGCTTGATCCTGCCAGCCGCCTCCGGTTGTGAGGAGTTGTTCCAGGGCAAGGGTCCTTAGGATGAGGTCTCCTGTATCCCACTGCAGGTTGCAGAGATCGTTGAGAGTACCCAGCAAGGAGCCTGCCAGAATACTGCTGGTGCCCAGACCGGATCCCTTGGGAATGGCTGCAAGGAGGCTGATTTCGAGTCCGCCACCAAAATCGATCAGCTGTTCACGGAGGGAATGAAAGGGGGGGCGGGGGGCGAAGTCGGGATGGAACCCGGCGATGGCGAGGGCTGCCCGTGCGATCGTGAACCCGCTGCCGACGTCATCGTACCGGCGGATATCCTCGAAGGTGGTGAGGATGTTTTCGGTCCCGAGATCGATGGACCGGATCACGATGTCTGGAGTTTTACGGATCTTGATGAAGACCTGGATGGGTGGGTGACCGTTCAAGTCGACGGCGAGATTGACGACCTTCCCTCCGAACTGCAGGCAGTAGGGTGGGGTATCGGTCCATCCGCCTGCGAGGTCGAGGCGGACGGGACTGCGGGCGGAGATGATTTGGTCTTCGATCAAGGTACAGAAGGGTCGTGCGGGTTTTTGGCGAACGAGGTCGACGATGCCCTCTCTGAGGACGGCGAATGCCTCTCCCTCTCGGATCTGAGCGGTTGCTGGGTCTTGTTTTCGAAGGACGGCGGCGGAGAACATGGCGAACCGGGATTGTTTGAGGACCTGCACATCCTTAGGAGGAGGGATTTGCGAAGGGATGTCAGGGCCGACTGGGGCGATCAGGTCTGCGGTTTGTTCGAGGTCGAGGTTGAAGAAGATGCTGCGGCCGTGGTTTGCCAGGAGTTTGGGGACAGCCTGAATGGCGTGACGCCTGCGTGTTTCGAAGAGTCTTTGCGGGTTGACTACTTCGGAGAGGCGGCTTGCGCTGATTCTCCGCGCGGAGATCCAGCGATTGCGTTGCTGGTCACGGGATTGGGGGGAGTGGGGTGGGGACACCATCCATTGAATAAGTCCTTCTAGATCCTGTTCGAGGGTCAGGACGGGAAAGAGGGGGGCGAATTGGATGTCGGTATCGGCGGGGCAGCCGAGCAGATCCGGATGGATCTCTCGTTGTTGAAGCCACTCTAGGAAGGGGATACCGAGCCATTTGGTTGCCGGGTCGAGGATGGCCCCTCGGAAGGGGTCATGGATTCCGTAAGGGCGAATGGCGAAGGCCGTATTCTCGACGGGGGCAAAGTCTAGGCAGGTCCCAGGCTCCAGGGTCAGTTTCCATTGATTGCGTGGGATACCGGTAAAGACGTGGTGGTGTTGATAGGCCCAGGTCTTGGGGATGAACGCGTTTTCGATCCAGAGGGTATGTTGGTTTGTGGAAGGTGGGAGTTCGACCTCTGCATTTTGAATGTATTGGTCCGGATGAGGAATGGCGCTTGCGAGTCCGAGGCGGGTTTGATCGAGAATGACGTTTTGGAGGGCGGAGCTGGAATGGATGAGGTCGGAGGTCTTTCCGAAATGGTGGAACTCGCCTTGAGGCAGGGGAATAATGGCGGAGGAGAGGGCATTGACATCCGGGTCTGAGGCAACCGGATGTTGTCCGAGACCGAGACCGAACTGGGCGTACAGTTCATAGGGCTGAGGACCGTTGGGGCCGAAGGCCTGCTGGCGGGGATCCCACCCGCTTCGTTCCATCAGGACCCTGATTGCGCGGTCGCTGAGGAGCCAGATGCCGGTATCGACCATATAGAAGCAGCGCCCGCTCTCTTCTCGGATCTGGTCAGGGGTCGGCTTTTGCAGGTAGAACTCGAGTTCTTCCGGGTGTGTGCGATTACAGAAGGCGACACCGAATTGGGATGCCTGTTCCGGTTTAATCCAGAGGCCGAAGATGATGACATCGGCGCTGGGCATGGGGGGCAGGTCGTTTGCGAAGCGGACGAGGACATCTCCGCTGGCGATCAGGACATGGGTCGAAGGCGGGGCGGTGTTGAGGAGGCCGGAGAGTGGCTCATATTGAAGATCGAGGAGGGTTTGGGTCAGGGTTTGTCCGAGGGACCAGCGGAATACGGGAATGGGGGCAAAGACCTTACCGGTGGGGGCGTAGGCGGGAAGGCGTCTACTCTGACCTCCAGCATGGATAATCAGGGTGGGGTCTTGACTGAGCCACTGGAGGAAGGGGGTGTTGGGATCGGCTTCACGCCAGGCTTGATGAAGCAGGTGAGCGGTGGCAGCGCCCGAACCGATTGGCTGTCCGGGCGGATCGGCGAAGGCGTGGGTGATGGGGCAATGGGGCAGGATTGCCGGCCAGGAGTCGGACAGTGCCTGAGGTAGGGTAAGGAGGGTTCGCATGATGGGGGGCGGGTTAGGATGGGTTGACCGAGGAATTCCGAAAAGGGCAGATGGCGAAGCGAGATCGGGCTCGCTATCGGCTGTCCCAAAAGGCCTAGTGCGAAGAAAGATCGGGGTCGCGATCGGTCTTGGTATCGAAGGACGCGTGATGGGAATCAGACATGAGAAACCGTTACGGTGCTGGCACAACTCGGTAGTGGAGTTTAAGCGGTCCATGAGGGCCAGGTGCCAATCCGAACAGGGATCGATTCCGATTCCGACCCCGACCCCGATTCTGACAATGATCTGACTGATCGGCAACCATTGCCGGGAGGCGACGCCTTCTTGGAGGGGCGCATGCTAGTCCGATCCTGAACGAGTCCCGCCCTGTCCATCGACGTAGCTCCGATAAATCTACATTTTTTCGATCGGAAATTTGTAGTCTTGGGCCATCGAGGGTGTCTGACCAGGTCGGATTCATTGTTCCAAGTGGTTTGAAATTAGGTTGATACAGATCGCTTTCCGTGCAGCTATTACCCTTTTGGATGGAGGTGTTAGTGGGGTGAGGTTGTTTGACCTGGCCTATACTTGGGGTAGGTTCTCATTTCCAAATGAGAAAAGCAGCGTCAGTTTACAAAACTAGGAAGTAGCATGAATACACCTCACGGCGGAACATTGGTAGACCTGATTGCGAGCGATGAGCGCCAGGCGGAGTTGAAAGCGCACTCGAAGGAGTGGGCGTCTTGGGACCTGACCGATCGGCAGGTCTGTGATTTAGAGCTATTGCTCAACGGTGGATTTTCACCACTGACCGGGTTCATGGTTCGTGCCGATTATGAGCGTGTCTGTGAGGAGATGCGGTTGGCGGATGGGACGCTGTGGCCGATGCCGATCACGCTGGACGTGACCGAGGAAGTTGCCACCGGATTGGAGTCCGGTGATCGACTGGCATTGCGCGATCCTGAGGGAGTGATGCTTGCAGTACTCCATGTCGAGGACGTATGGCAGCCCGATTTGGCGCAGGAGGGCCTGAAGGTCTTTGGTACCCAAAGCACCGACCATCCAGCGGTGGCATTCTTATTGAACCGGTCGAACAAGTGGTATGTCGGCGGTCGTATCGAGGGAGTCCAACTGCCGCTTCACTATGATTTCAGGGACCAGCGCCAAACGCCGACCCAGGTTCGAGCGGCGTTTGCGGAGAGGGGTTGGGACAAAGTGGTCGCGTTTCAGACGCGAAATCCGATTCATCGTGCGCACCAAGAGCTGACGCTCCGGGCGGCCAAGGAGGTTGGTGCAAATCTCCTGATTCACCCGGTGGTTGGGATGACCAAGCCTGGGGATGTGGATCATTACACGCGGGTTCGCTGCTACGAGGCGATCCTAGGGCATTATCCGGAGGGGACGGTGATGCTCTCGCTGTTGCCATTGGCGATGCGAATGGGCGGTCCGCGTGAGGCCCTCTGGCATGCGATCATTCGCAAGAACTACGGATGCACCCATTTGATCGTGGGTCGGGACCATGCGGGCCCGGGCTCCGACTCTTCGGGAACGCCCTTCTACGGACCGTACGACGCTCAGGAGTTGTTGCAGCAGCATGAGCAGGAGTTGGGCGTGGCGATGGTGCCGTTCAAGATGATGGTCTATGTGCAGGAGCAGGACGCCTATTTCCCGATCGACGAGGTCCCGGAGGGGTTGAAGCCGCTGAGCATCTCCGGCACGCAATTGAGAGACAAGTTGGCCAGTGGTGATGAGATTCCCTCCTGGTTCACCTTCCCGGATGTGGTGGCTGAGTTGCGAAAGACGCATCCGCCGCGGGCCCAGCAGGGGTTCACGGTCTTCTTCACCGGCCTGTCGGGTTCGGGCAAGAGCACGATCGCCAATGTACTTTTAGTTCGGCTCCTGGAGATTGGTGGGCGCCAGGTGACGATGTTGGACGGGGATCTGGTTCGAAAACACCTCAGTTCCGAGCTCGGGTTTTCGAAGGAGCATCGTGACATCAACATTCGCCGAATCGGCTATGTCGCCTCGGAGATTACCAAGAATGGTGGAGCTGCGATCTGTGCCCCGATTGCGCCTTACGATCGCATTCGCCAAGAGAATCGGGCGATGATCTCGGCGGTTGGCGGGTATGTACTGGTGCATGTAGCCACTCCCCTGGAGGAGTGTGAGCGCCGGGACCGTAAAGGCTTGTATGCGAAGGCCCGCGCCGGCATCATCAAAGAGTTCACCGGGATCAGCGATCCTTATGAAGAGCCGACGGATGCCGAGATTGTCCTGGACACCATGACGTTGAGTCCTGGCGAGTCGGCGGAGGTCATCCTCTCCTATTTGCGGGAGCAGGGTTATTTGAGCTGACGTCCCCGTTCCGTAACGAGGCGGCCGGGCGGATCACGACGCGTTGGCCGGTCGCCTCGAAAGGAACATTGGCCGGTTCGATGTCGGAGGGTCTCATCCTAAGGTGGATGGGTGTGTGAATACTGCGGGAGGCGAACTCGCATGAGCTGGACTTGGGGTGCTCCAAAACGGCCGAAGGTCTTTGGGATCGGCCTGAACAAGACGGGGACGAAGAGTCTGGCCGCGGGGCTGACCCGGCTCGGGTATCGTGGAACCACCTATGACCTCGCCCTGACTCGGGCTGTCATGTCTGGCAGGATGCGGCCTGTTTGGAGGGTGGTGCGCCGGTATGATTGTTTTGAGGATTGGCCGTGGCCGCTGATTTTCCGACAACTGGACGAACGCTACCCCGGAAGTAAGTTCATCCTGACGACCCGCCGTGACAGTGAGACATGGCTACAGAGTCTCAAGCGTCATGCTGAGCGGACGGGGCCTACCGAGTTCCGACGTCTGATATATGGTTACGAGATGCCTGACGGCCATGAACGGGAACACATTCGGTTCTATGAAGAGCATAACGCCGCTGTGCGCTGCTATTTCCAGGACCGTCCGGACCAGCTTCTGGAGGTCTGCTGGGAGATGGGTGATGGGTGGGCAGAGCTCTGCCCCTTTCTGGGATTGCCGGTTGTTGCCGACGAGCCGTTTCCCCACCGGAATGCGAGTCCGAGTGCTGGAAGCCGGGGGCTGGATGGGCCTATGGACAGCCGGGCTTGACCGGGGCAAGGGGGGCACGCGGTGAGGAACGTGATCATTCTGGGTGCGGGGCGAAGTGGAACCAGCCTGGTTGCGGGGGTCCTAGCGGGTGCCGGCTATTTTATGGGCGATCGCATCATTCCGGCCGGTCGGCAGAATCCCTCAGGATTTTTTGAGGACTTTGAGGTCAATGCCATCAACGAGTCCCTGATCGAGCGCTCGATCCCGGGGTGGTGTCGATGGGTCCCGATGCGAGTCCCGGTCTTGGGCGGCACGTTGTGTCAGTCGGAGGGGCATCGATGGCTGGCGGTGCTTCCTGTAGGCCGCACGATCTGTGAACCGGATGCGGCCTTGCTTGATCGCATGAATGCCTTGACGGCGCACGTTCCCTTTTGTTTCAAGGACCCCCGTTTTTCCTACACTTTGCCGGCATGGCGGCGAAGTTTGGAGAATGTGGCCCACATCTGTATCTTTCGAGATCCGGAGACATCTGCCGCGAGCATGGTTCGGATGTGTTCATCCGGACCCTATTGGAGTGCGGTTCGTCTGAATCGGTCGCGTGCGCTGGCGGTTTGGGCGGCGATGTACAGCCATATTTTGGAGCGACATCAGTCGTCTGGGGATTGGCTCTTTATCCACTTCAACCAGCTCTTCGACGCGGTGGGAATGGAACGGCTCAAGGCGTTTACGGGTGCCGAGGTGGATCGCGATTTTCCGGATGCGAATCGGATCACAGAGCGGCCGAAATCTCATGTGCCAGGATCGTTACGTTCCCTCTATTTCCGCTTGTGTGGTTTGGCTGGATATGGTCAGAGTGGGTTGGGATAACGGGTGGATGCTCACGGGTGGTTCGAATCGGTTATGGAGGGCTATTTGCATGGTCTTCGATCCGAGATGAGTATGTAGGGTGTTTTGAACCACGGGTGGCCGAGGTGCCTGGGCGGTATGGCATATCGACTGGAACCGCTGGAAATTAATAGACTGGGCCAATGTTTGGAAGGATGTCCCATGGGCAAGGTATATGGATTGGGAATCATCGGTACAGGTGTCATTTTCGATAGCCATGCCAATGGATTGGAGCCGCTGAAGAGCCGGGTGCGTCTTATTGCGGCGGCCGATCTGGATCCGAAGCGGCTCAAGCGTGCGTCTGACCGCTACTTTGTGCCGCACACCTACACGGATCATCGTGCGCTTTTGGGGCGCGACGATATCGACATCGTGACGATTGCAACTCCGCCATCGACCCACGAGGTGTTGGTCTTAGAGGCCTTGCAGGCCGGCAAATACGTAATTTGCGAGAAACCGTTGGCCCATACGTTGGAGAGTGCGGATCGTATCATTGCGGAGATGGCGAATTACCCAGGCAAGGTTGCGGTCGGATTTCAGCAGCGATTCATGCCATCGGTCCAGAAGGCCGTATGGCTGCGTGATCACGGCTTTTTAGGCGACTGGCAGTACGGATTGTTTCGCCGATTGAGCCACTTTTCAGGATCCTCGGCCAGCGGAACAGGCTGGTGGGGCAAGTGGGATGTGAGTGGTGGGGGGGTGGTCATGACGCAGTTCATTCATGAACTCGATCTCATGATTCACCTGTTTGGTCCGGTCGTGGAAGTCATGGCGATGGCGGACACCCTGCATCAGGATATTGAATCGGAGGACACCTTCGGGGCGACGATTCGGTTCGCCAACGGAGCGATAGCGACTTGTTGTTCGACGATCAACGCGCCCTCCAGCCTGGTGATGTACGAGGCGGTCGGGGCTCAGGCCTCGGTCCACATGCCGACCTGGGGCCTGCGGTGTGCGGACGGCCATCGATTGCGTGAGATGAACGCAGCCTTGGCGGATGCCTTTCCTGAATCCGGCACACCCAAGGCCTCGAGCGGAGCTGTGGGTAGGTTCAAGGCGAAGGTGTTATGGAAACTGCAGGGGGCGGGAGCGGCCAAGAAGGTGATGCGCAAGGCCGTGGGTTTGGTTGGGATTCGGCCTGCGCCGCCCGAGCCGAGCAATCACACCCGTTTTTTCCAGGCGATATTGGACGCGATCGACAGTGGGGAGCCGTTGCCGGTTTCTCCGCAATCCGCGCGCCCTGCGATGGAGTTGTGCACTGCGATCTATGCATCCGCCTTAAGCGGGCAGCCGGTGCTTTTCCCGCTGGATTCCTCAAATGCATGCTACAAAGGGGTAACGACCGATGGGTACCGACAAAGACACTCCTACGCTGGACAATCCAACCTTGTCTGAAGCCACCGCTGAAGCTGCGGTGGCGATGGAGGAGTATCCCGTGCCTCCCGTCTCTCCGAGGGCGTCGGAGTTGGCCATGTTCGGCGGTCCGAAATCGGTGGAGGACCCCTATCGTGACCGGTGGCGCAGGATTGCATTGCGGGATGTGTTTCGAATGACCCTGGCAGCCGCCCGGGATGAGGTCACGGCGATCCACTCCAAGAGTCCGATCGGAAGACTTGAGGATCGCTTTTGCCGGATGGTGGGTGCGGATTTCGCGCTGACCATGAACAGTGGCACGGCGACGTTGCACAGTGCCTATTTTGCGGTGGGCGTTCGGCCGGGCGATGAGGTCATCGTCCCCTCCTATACCTTTTACGCTTCGGCCGCACCGATACTTCAGTGCGGTGGTCTTCCGGTCTTTTGCGACATCGATCCCAAGACGCTCACGTTGGATCCGGAGGACGTTGCGCGCAGGATCACGCCGAAGACCAAGGCGGTCTGTGCGGTTCATGTTTGGGGCAATCCCGCCCGTCTCGATCGCCTGGTTCAGCTCTGCCGGGATCGTGGGATCGCGTTGATTGAGGACTGTTCCCACGCGCATGGAGCGACCTACCAAGGTCGCTCGGTCGGGGTCTGGGGCGACATCGGTTGTTTCAGTCTCCAGGCGCAGAAGGCCGTTTGTGGAGGAGAGCTCGGGATTGCGGTCACCAACAACGCCCGCTATTACGATCGAATGTTGGCCCTTGGGCATATGGGTCGGATGTCCTCCGATCAGAAGGCGGGGACCTTTCAGATCGACAATCTCTGTCTGGGGCTGAAGTATCGGCCGCACCTTTACGGCGTTTTGATGGCGAGCGGTGCGCTACGGCGTTTGGGTGAGCTCAACCGCCGCCGCCGCCACTGGTATGATTACCTCTCCAAGGCGCTGGCGGATTGTCCGGCGCTCCAGCCGATCGAGGCCTATCCAGGGGCGGTTCGGGGGGGGCTGATCGAGTATTTGTTTCGGTATGAGCCGCAGCATGCGGGCGGCTGGAATCGGGGAGCGTTTGTCCAAGCCCTCCAGAAGGAGGGGGTCCCGGCCTATGTGGACCGTTACACGATGGTCGGGGCAAACGCCCGGCTCCTGCACGAGGCGCCGCTGTTCACGGAAGTCGATTTTTCGGAACTGGGCGGGTTTCTGGCTGGAGGGGCGAAGCCCGGGGCGATTCAGACCGACCCGAAGAGCTTGCCGGTAAGCATGGAACTGTGCGATAAGCTGGTGGCCCTTCCGGCATTCACCAAGGTATCCGACAAATACGTGCAGGCCTGTGTGCAGGGGATCAGGAAAGTGGTTCGCCTGGCCAATGATGTGCACGATTTGAGGACCTGAACTCTCCGTCTTCACCCTAACCCGATTGGTTGGCCTCCCGCCCAGAATGGATCCGTTCGGCTCCGCTCCTTGGTAGTGGGATTCTGGGTCGGCCCGATACTTACTCTCTATGACGTCCCCTCTGGTCTCGGTCATCATACCCTGTTACAACGTCGAAGATTGCATTGAGGAATGCATGGAATCGGTACTCGACCAGACCTATGGCGGCCGGGTTGAGCTGCTCTGTGTCGACGATGGGTCGACGGACGGGACGCTCGAGATTTTGGAAGAGTATGCCGAGTCGTACCACCTCAAGGTGATTCCGGGGGAGCATCAGGGCGCGAGTGCGGCTCGCAACACCGGGCTTCGCCTTGCGACCGGGCAGTACATCCAATTCATGGATGCGGACGACATCCTCTTTCCTGGCAAGATCGAGCATCAGATGAAGCTCTGTCAGGAGCAGGGAATGCCTGACCTGATTGCGGGGGCATTCATCCGCGTGCTCCCCAACAGAAAGGAACGGGTGGAGGTCCCGGTGGGCGGATGGGCCGGCTTGATTCGTGGACGGCTGGGGTGCACCCCGAGCAATTTATGGTCACGGGAGATGGTCATGCGAGCGGGGGGCTGGACGGAGACCTTGGCCAGTTCGCAGGAAGTGAATCTGTTGTTCAAGATGATGCGGCTGAGGCCCAGGGTCCTCTTGGACGACCAGCCGATGACAGTGGTGCGCGAACGCGAGGTCGGTTCCATCACGCGCGCGGACCAGAAGGGCAATGCCCTTCGAATCCTCGAATTACGGTTACAGATCCGAGAATATCTCGAAGCGCATCAGAAATGGAATCTTGCATTGGAGGAGGAGTTTCACCAGGTGCTCTTTTCTGCGATCAAGGTATTACATTTGGAGGCACCTGACCTGGGGCGTGATTGGTATGCTCGGTGGATCCCGTCGGAGTTTATCCCAGAGCGCAATCGTGCCACGGGCAGGGCATACATCTGGGTATACAGGCTGTTGGGATTCGAGTGGGCGCAGCGGATGAAATGGCTGCATGATCGGCTCCGGGGGCACTGACCTGGGGCGTGGCTGAACACTGGAGCAGACAGAACAACGGTCAGCGTACGATGAGGCAGTTCTTCAACAGAATAGGCGCAAATATCCTGCACGTATTGGAGGAGCTGGGTATGATCGTCTCCCTTGCCGGAGAGACGATCAAGGTTGCCTTTACCCATCGGCCGCGTTGGCGTCTGTTCCTCGGGCATCTGCTGAACATCGGTGTTCGTTCCCAGGCGATCGTCGGAATTGCCGGCGGGTTTACCGGTATGGTGTTTGCCGTCCAGACCTTTTATCAGTTTCACAAGGTGCGCTTGGATTCGGCTACGGGTGCGGTGGTTGCTGTGGCCATGGCGATGGAGCTTGGTCCGGTGCTTGCCGCCCTGATGGTGGCCGGGCGGGTTGGAGCCGCTGTCACTGCGGAGCTGGGCACGATGAAGGTCACGGAGCAGATCGATGCCCTGCGATCCCTGGGTGTTCACCCCGTTGACTATCTTGTGGTCCCCCGGTTTCTGGCGATGATGATTGCACTCCCCTTGCTCACTGCGGAGGCGATTTGGCTGGGGATCATGGGTGGATATGTCCTGACGGTGCACATGATGGGAGCGGAACCGTCCTATTACATGGCCAACATGATCCTCTACACGCGTGCACGGGACATCCTGCATGGACTGATCAAATCGTTCTTCTTCGGGTTTCTGTTGATTTTTATCGCGTGTCACAAGGGGATGCAGACGGAGGCCGGTTCGGAGGGGGTGGGGCGCAGCACCAATCAGGCGGTGGTGGTCTCCTGCATTGCAGTATTGATCTCGGATTTCTTTTTGACCCTGTTACTGACGAAACTACTGGCGTGAACGGATATGATTCAGGTACGCGGACTGAAAAAGCGACTTCGATCGCAGCAGGTGCTCAACGGCCTGGACATCGACCTGCCGGATGGCCACACCGTGGTCATCATTGGTCAATCGGGGACTGGCAAGAGCGTATTCTTGAAGCACCTGATCGGTCTGATGCGTCCGGATGCGGGCTCGATTCATGTGGATGGTGAACGGGTCGATCCCTTGCGAGAGCGTGAGTGGGCACCGGTGCGTCGCAAGTTTGGGATGTTATTCCAGGGGGCGGCTCTTTTTGATTCGATGCGTGTATTCGAGAATGTGGCCTTCCCGTTACGTGAGCGCGGGGGGCTGACTGTTGAGCAGATTCGGGAGCGGGTGATGCATGCGCTTTCGCTGGTGGATCTGGACGGCTCCGAGGATAAATATCCAGCTGAGCTGAGTGGCGGGATGCGCAAACGGGTGGGGCTGGCACGGGCGATAGTGGGCGAGCCGAAGTACCTTCTCTACGATGAACCGACGACGGGCTTGGATCCGGTCACCGCGGACACAATTAACGAGCTGATTTTACGGCTACGGGATTCGCTCAGAGTAACCTCGATCGCCGTCACGCATGATATGGCGAGTGCGTTCAAGATCGGTGATCGCATCGTCATGCTGTATGGCGGCAAGAATTATTTCGAGGGAACCATTGAGGAGACCAAGGCGACGGACGATCCGATCGTTCGTCAGTTCATCACCGGGCAGGCAGAGGGACCGCTGACCGCGAAAAACCGGCGATAGTGGGGCCCACCAATCGGCCTGGGTGGGATGCGGGCCTGCGGGCGATGGATCGGCTGCGCCGCAAGGTGCAATGGGAAAGAGGAGATAGATTCATGGAAGAATCGACCACGGGCATGGCTGTGAAGGTGGGGTTATTTGCTGCATTGGCCATCTTCCTGGCGGGGGCGATGATCGTCCGGTTTGGAACCATGAGCCGCACTGCCCGAAAGACCTACACGATACTGGTCGAGTTCAGGGATGCGGGTAACCTGGTGATTGGGGCGCCGGTTTCGGCATTGAGTGTACCGATTGGGTCGGTGGCCGATGTTCAACTCGAATTCGACCGTGTCGTCGTGCGGTTGAACGTCTTTGAGAACGTGACCCTTTACGAAGGCTCGGAGTTCGCCATTCGTCAGAGTGGTTTGTTGGGGGATCAATTTGTGGCGGTAAACCCCGCGCCGGACATGGGACAAGCCAAGATTACAGGGGGGAGTCGTGTGGATGGGATCTCTCCGCCCAACTTGGAGGCCGCCGTGACGCACGCGACCGATCTTTTGGTGCAGCTGCGAACGGTAGGGGAGGACGTCCAGCGCGCCCTCGAGAAGGTCAATGTCGGACTTCTGAGTGACCAAAATCTGAAAGAAATCAGCGGGACCCTTTCGAATTTGAACGCCTTTGCCGCTTCTTCCGCGCAAGCCGCCGAGGAGGTGGAAGGTCTGGTGACTGAAGTCCGGGCGCGGGTGGACACGACCCTGGGCAGTGTGGACGAAGCGTTCATTCATGGCTCGGAGCTGTTGATCGACAGCCGAGGGGTCATCTCAGAGCTGAACGTCCAAATCGAGAATCGAGGAATGGAACTGAGTCGGGTCTTGGACAACATGAACCAGTCGGTCTCATCGCTTTCGGAGTTGTTGGACAAGATCAATTCCGGCGAGGGGACCGTCGGCCGTTTGGTCACCGATGACACGCTGATGGAGGAGCTGGAGCGACTTGTTGAAAACTGGCGCAGGTACGGTATTTTACATAAGGAATCTATAAAAAATTCTCCCCCAACATCTTCAAGTCCAAGAAGGGTGTTTGGAATGAGCCCCTGATATTGGGGGGGGGGAACGTATTTATCCATTGATTTTGTACTAAGAAAACTAGGTCACATGACGATTCTCGTAATCCGAGCTTTCCTATTGCTCCTCTGCGGCTTCGGAGGCTGGGCCATGACCTGGGTCGGGTACCGTTCTCTCGAGACCGGTATGTTCTTCCGACCGTTCGAGGGGCGAGGCGAAATTGGGGTTCTGATCGGTCTTGCGGTCGGTATCTTCATCATCGCCATCGATTTGCTGCTGAAACGCTTCACGTTACGCGGTTTCACAGCTGCCGCCTTTGGCCTCCTCATCGGCGCCTTCGCCTCGTCCCTTGTCGCCCAGGGGATGCTATTCAGTGCGGTACCCTTTCCGATTCGCCCGATTACCCAGGCGGTGGTTTACGTCTTCTTCTGCTATATGGGCACGATGTTGGCGATTCGGGGTAACGAGCGGATTGCCTTGGTGATTCCGTTCATTAACTTTCAGGAGCGGGGGCGCAATCGGCAGCTGGTGGTTGTCGACACGAGTGTGATCATTGACGGGCGTCTGGCAGATGTGGTGGAGACCGGTTTTCTGGCGGGGACCCTGATCATCCCCCGGTTTGTCTTGCGCGAGCTGCAATACATCGCGGACTCGGCGGACCATTTGAAGCGGGGCCGTGGGCGCAGGGGTTTGGATGTCCTGAATCGGCTTCAGAGCAGCAAGCACGTGACGATCCAGATCGACGAGACCGATTTCGATGATCTCCGCGAGGTGGACCACAAGTTGGTCAAACTCGCGAAATTGCTGGATGCGAAGATCATGACCAACGATTTCAACCTCAACAAGGTTGCGGAGGTCGAGAGCGTGCCGGTGCTCAACATCAACGATCTGGCCAATGCGTTGAAGGCGGTAGTTCTGCCAGGGGAGATGTTGCGTGCCTTGATTGTGAAGGAGGGGAAGGAGCACGACCAGGGGGTTGCCTATCTACCGGACGGCACGATGATTGTTGTCAATCATGCCAGGAGTTTGATCGGCCGTGAGATCCCGGTCACTGTCAGCAGTGTATTGCAGACCTCCGCAGGGCGGATGGTCTTTGCTGAGCTCGCCCCGATCGATCCCCCTTCCGCGCCCGCACCGAGTGCACCTGGGCCTCGAAACACCGGTGGTGCTAGGGGCGGACAGAGGCCTTCCGGTGGCAAGAAGGGCAATGGCGGGCAGTGAGGCCCGGGTTCTCGTCCATCCGGCCGGCACCCTCTCATTTTTGGGCATCTGAGTGTGACAGTCTCCAGAGGCCATCCGGAAAGTCAAAGGCGAAGCAAGCTCGGGCTCGCTATCGATCTCGGTTTCGAAAGGGCGAGGGATGGGATCCGGACATGAGAATTCGGGTGGCGCAACGGTTTTGTTGTGGTGCTGCAAAACTCGGCAATGAGGTTTGAGCGGTGCTCAGAGGGCCGGGTGCCAACCAGAACTGGCATCGATTTCGATTTCGATCGGACGGATCGGGAGCTATGGCCTGGAGGCTGAGGCAGAGGGATTGTGCTCTTGGGGAGGATCTTTTGCCACAGAGGGCACAGAGTTCACAGAGAGATTCTTCCTTTTGCCATCGGCGGGACGCTCCGCACTTTACCAGATGGGAAATGGCTTGCGCCTCTGTGTTCTCTGTGACCTCT
>CALLYA010000334.1 GCA_937875495.1 uncultured Verrucomicrobiota bacterium | reverse complement strand
GCCCGCGGTGCGACTGTGATCAGTGAGACGACGGGCAATTGCACGACGACGCGGGAGTTGGTGGAATGTCTGCGTCGGCTCCTGATGCATTCGGTCTTGCCGGAGGGTGAGCGATATCGACTCACGGCTGCGCAGGTGCATGGTCTCACCGAGGGTGTGGGCGGGCTGGTCGGTTTAAAGAACCGGCTTGCCGGGGCGTACGCATGGGAAGGCGTGGGGGAAGCGGCCTTTCCTGGGGCGGATCACTACCATAAATCGGGTCAGATCAGCACCTACTGTCTGGATTTGGCAGCGTTTGACGATCCGGAGAGCGGTTACTTGCTCCTGATGGCCTTGGCGGTGGAATCGGGGGAACCGGACGGGGTGCGGGCGATGGCCAAGGCAATTGCGCAGTGGGCATGTGGTCGGGCGAAGCAAATTTGAGTTTGTCCACATGGAGGCCATGCGCTAGGGTGCGAATCCGACAATCAGGTCTTTTTTAGGAACAGCGTGTGAGGCTCGAAATTTCATGAATAAGTCCAAACGTGTCATTATCTTGCTCGTGCTCCTGGTGGTGGCGGCGATTCTCATGCCGGCCTCGAACCTGGTGATCAAACCGAGAAACGCGGGCATGATTACCGGGCCGATGCCGATTGACGTCGAGTGGTCGAACATCGCCGGGATATTGGAAGACAAGTGTGTGGTGTGTCATGTGCCCGGGGCGGATCTGCCCTTCTATGCGAGTTTCCCGATCGCCAAGGGGATGATGCAGGCCGACATTGAGGAAGGTCTTGATTTCTTCGATATGGCGGATGCGATTCGCCACTCGGGCGAGGAACCGATCTCGGAGGTCGCTCTGGCGAAGATGGAGTTTGTGGTGGATCAGGCAAACATGCCACCTGCCCGATACCTGGTGATGCATTGGGACGGCAAGCTGACCGAATCGGAACAAGCGGATCTCAAGGCCTGGATCAGGAAGTATCGGATTCAGCTATACCAGACCGAGGGGGTTGCCGAGGAGTTTGCTGCGGAGGTGGTCCAGCCACTGCCGAAGGCCTTGGAATTGGACGAGGCGATGGTTGCTTTGGGCAACAAGCTCTTTCACGATCCCCGTCTCTCGGGAGACGACACGATCTCCTGTGCGTCCTGCCATGACCTCGCCAAGGGCGGGACGGACCAGGCCCGATTTTCGACTGGAATTGACGGGCAGATGGGCGACATCAACGCTCCCACGGTCTTCAACGCCGGCTATGCATTCAGTCAGTTTTGGGACGGCCGGGCGGCGGATTTGAAGGAGCAGGCGGACGGTCCGGTGAACAATCCCATAGAGATGGGCACCACTTGGGATGAGGTGATGCCGAAGCTCGAGGCGGATGCCGAGTTGGTGGAGACTTTTAAGGCGCTCTTCCCCGAGGATGGTTTGACCAGCGACAATGTGATGGAGGCGATTGCGGTCTTTGAGTCGAGCCTGATCACGCCGAATTCGCGTTTTGATCGTTATCTTTACGGCGAGAAAGACGCGATCACGGCCGAGGAACTTGCTGGTTACGAGCGCTTCAAGGAGATTGGTTGTGCGGGCTGCCACTGTGGCATCATTTTGGGTGGAGCCTCCTATGAGCAAATCGGGCGCAAGCGCGATTATTTTGTGGATCGCGGCGACGATTTTGCCACGCCTGACCAAGGCCGGTTTAATTTCTCCAAGGACGAACGGGACATGTCCAAGTTCAAGGTGCCGACCCTTCGCAATCTGGTCGTGACGCACCCCTATTTGCACGATGGCACGACCTCTGACCTGCGGGAAGCGGTTCGGATCATGGCGCACTACCAGTTCACGACACCGTATACCGATGCGGATCTGGACCAGATCGTAGCCTTCCTCAAGACGCTGACGGGGGAATACAACGGCCAGCTGCTCCAGTAGGTAGCCACGACCGAAAAGGCTGCCGATTTCCCAATTTGACCTCCCCATCCCCATCCGGAGAGCCTCCCGCGGAGGGCGCGGTGGCGTTTTCGCCCCGGCCGTGGGGGTGGGGTAGGTTCCATGCTCCCGCTCCACACTTTTTTTTGGGGGGGGCTTTGGGTATCGGAAACCCGGGGGATCGGGGTCGGTATCGGTATCGAAATCGGTATCGGTATCGAAATCGAAATCGAAATCGAAATCGATGGGCAGCGTGATTCGGCCTGGAACGGTCGTTTTCATATGTCGGCTACCCCCTCACTGCACAACCCTCGGGCACCCGCATGCGGATAGCTCGAGGTCGTCCGAAAAGGCGAGCTCCTCCAGGCAATGGTTGCCGATCAGTCCGATCTAGCTTCGCCATGGACCTTTTCGGACGGCCTCTAGCTCGGCCCAGAAACGTACACGTACACAGCGAAGCGGTACACGTACACGTACACGATGATTCGGCGAGTACGTGTACGGGTACGGGTACGTGTACGTGTACGTGTACGTGTACGGGTACGGGTACGGGTACGGGTACGGGTACGAGTACGGGTACGAGTACGAGGGGTTGCCGATAAGTCCGAACATTGTCTGAATCGGGGTCGGAATCGGAATCGGAATCGATTCCTGTCCTGGTTGGCTCCTGGCCCTCATGGA
>CALLYA010000333.1 GCA_937875495.1 uncultured Verrucomicrobiota bacterium | reverse complement strand
CCTGATGCCCTCCAGGGGCATCAGGCTTCCGGCCGGGGCCCTCCCCGGCCGGAACATTTCTTCTCCCCCACTGCCCCAAATTTTGCTAATGTCCCTCTCAAACACCCTGGGGGGGGTCATCCATGTTTTCTCACTATGATTCAGTCCTGAAACGCCTGGCATCGACCGGCGCACTCTGCCTGCTTGCACTCCATTCCATACCGGGCGTGGAATGCCCGCCCGGGTGCCTGGCGCCGGCGTGTGTCTGTCCTTCCACCGCGCCGCCCGGCGGACTCGCCCCGAGCGCAACACCGCAGCTCGTGCTGATCACGTTCGACGACGCGGTCACCTCCACGATCTATCAGACGGTCACGCCCATCATCGACGGACCCCTCAATCCCGATGGTTGTCCGATTCGAGCCACCTTCTTTGTCTCAACCAACAACAGCGATTACTGGCGGATCCAGCAGTTGTATGCGGCAGGACACGAGATCGCGGTGCATACGATGACCCATTCCACCGATCTGACCAGTACCCTCGCGAAGTGGCGGGCAGAGATCGGCGGCGCGCGCGCCGCGCTCTCGGAGCTAGCGCAGATACCGCTCGAGGAGATCGTCGGCTTCCGAGCGCCTTCACTCCTCTACTCCGCCGATTCGTTCCTCGTGCTGGAAGAGGAAGGAATGCTCTATGACTGCTCCATCGGCGAGTTCGCGGGCAGCACGACGAGTCCCGATGTCGCCAACCTGCTCTGGCCCTACACCCTGGACGCCGGCGTGCCGCAGGAATGCCAGACCGGCGGCTGCCCCGCGCCGCATCCAGGACTGTTCGAGATCCCGATGTGGTCGCTGCACGACGCGGCGGGACATCAGGTCGCCACGATGGACGGACCCAGCGGTGGCGCGGAAATGCTGGCACTCTGGAAGCTGAACCTGGTCTCGCGCTATGCCGGCAATCGCGCGCCGCTCGGGATCTTCCTCCACCCGGCCTGGCTGATGGCCGATCCGAGCCGCGCTGCCGCGCTGCAAGAGTTTATCGCGTGGGCACAGACACTGCCGGACGTCTGGTTCGTCTCCTGCCGCGACTTGGTCGCATTCATGCAAGCGCCGGAAACGGCCGCGACCGCACTGACCGCACCGCCTTGGGGCTGCCCCGACCGGCCGGCCGCCTGTGTCGGGATCGACGCCAACGGCGACGGCGTCATGGACGGCGGGGATGTGAACCGCTGCAGCTACGCCGAGGGTTGGTTCCATACCTGCGCCGATTGCCCACCGGCATTCCCCAAGCCGGTCACCACCACCGACCCGGACGATGACGATGACGACCTGCCACCAGGTCTCACACCCATCCCCGGCTCGGCCGAGCTGGAACTGATGGATGAATGGGGCGTGACCACCAGCTGGGAACTGCACGTCGTCAATGAATCGAACCTGGAAGCCGAGACCTGGACGATCGCGATCCAACTCGAAAACGGCACGCTATCAAGCCTCTGGAACGCCGTCTATGAACTCGACGGCGACCTGATCCGAATCTCCCCCGCCGATTGGCAGCCGCCACTGGCGCCGGGCGCGACACACACCGTCTATTTCATGGCCTCCGAAAAGGGCGGCAGCCTACGGGTCAGCATCGAAGAGGAACAATACCTCGCTAAACTCCAACTCCCCAACTCGCCCCCCATTATCACACGCCTCGAGATCACACCAGCAGGCTACCTCACCCTCGAATGGAACTGGCCACCCGCAGCCTCCTACACCATCCAAACCCGAACCAGCCTCAAAACCGGCACGTGGCAAACCATGGCCGAAGTAGAATCCGCCAATCAATGGACCGGCCTCATCCCCCTTGAAACCCGCACCGGTTACATCCGCATCCTATTCCGCGGCACGCCGTAGCGTGTCGCGGAATAGGATGCGGCCCTTGGGCCTCAGGCCCAAGGGCGAGGGTCGGAGGTTCGCAGCACGCCTGGGCGTGCTGCTGCACGGGGGCCCAGGCCCCCGTGCGAGGTCGGAGGTCCGATGTGGGTGGGGTGTAGCAGTAGGCTTGAGGACGTTGAGCCTGCGGATGAGAAGAAGTGGATGATTGTGGACTGTGGAGAGTGCGAGGTATTTAAGTCGTAATTGCAGCACCGCGTTGTTGCGGGTTACTGGCGAAGCCGGTGGCCAGAGATCCGTCACTCTGGGACCTCCATCTCGCAGCACGACTTCGCGTACCACGCACCCCCTGGGAGCGCCGACGTCCCCGTCGGCTCACTCTTCGCGGCACGACTTCGCGTGCCGCGGCGCGTGGGCCCGAGGCCTCGCGCGAGGGTCGGAGGTCCGCAGCACGCTTAGGCGTGCTGCTGCACGGGGCCTGGCGCCCCCGTGCGAGGTCAGAGGTCCGCTGGAGGTGGGGTGTAGCAGTAGGCTTGAGGACGTTGAGCCTGCAGATGAAAAGAGTTGGTAGCCAGACCGTCCCGGTCTGGTATCCAGGGTGGTAGCCCCACCCAATCCGGACCTCCATCTCGCAGCACGACTTCACGGGCCACGCACCCCCTGGGAGCGCCGACGTCCCCGTCGGCTC
>CALLYA010000332.1 GCA_937875495.1 uncultured Verrucomicrobiota bacterium | reverse complement strand
AGGGATCGGCCGACAACCTGATAAGGCAGCCCCGATCACATCAAGAATTATAGATATTCGAAAAGTGGACAGAGCGGGATTTGTTCACAAGAAACCATCTGGCTTAAGACTGTTTTGAACCATATTCGGTTCACCACCCCCGATCGAGAAACCGGGCACCTGCCCCCTGTAGGCTTTCTACTTCGCTGATTCCCAATGTGATCTGTACATTAGGATTGTGGGCAATATTGGCCGCCGTCTTGTGCATGTAACCTGTAGGGATGGGCAGTCATTCATCCTGCGAGAATCTGAGGTGGCTGCTCCAGGTATTGACCATATGGAGGTCGTATGGTCCCAGGGTGGAAATCGCGACAACTCCATCCTTATTCATGATCTCCTTCAGTTTCTCTGGGATCTTTGCAGTTTCTTCATTCTCATCCGGCTGTTGATTTCCCCGATGCGAATATTGATCTTTGTGTTTCTCGCTTCGAATTGCTGCACGCGCCATTTCGTGTAGCCAGTCTTTGATCGCTTCAATCCGCCGGTATTGACTCCACAAGGGAGCTCTTGGCCTTGTCGAAGCAGTCGAATTCAAGGACACTTGGCGTCCAAGGCTTTCGATGAGAAATGATGTGTGAATTTCGATCAGGCAATTACCATCAAGTTCCCGATAATCTCGAATCGGTCACATCGTGAAGAGGGCATTTTACATAAAAACAATTATATGCAATTATTTTTTACCGGAATGAGACTATCCAATGAGGAACAAGATCCGGATTCATCGAATAGTTGCCGTCGCGCTTGTTGTTCTGCTTGTTTTGGTTTGCTTCAGCGTCGCCATTGGGCAAATGGGAAATAAAACCGCAACCACCTATACGACTCTTGACCGGACGATTGTTCCATCTACTCCGATCTCATCGGCGATCCATCCTTATGAGGTCTCTAAATTTTCGGAATATGGCTATGGTCAATACCAATATGGGGCAGGTCTGGGGTATGATGAACGATTGGACCTCATGTCCGCCGATTATTCAAACGCAAACGTCAACGAGGTTTCCAGTTTGCTGAGATTCTTCGCCATGACCGACGTGCACATCACGGATGAGGAGTCACCTGCGCAAGGAGTCTATTTCGGCATCAAGGAAAATGGAATCATCTCAGCATATTCTCCAGCGATGTCCTATTCAACGCAAATGCTGAATGCAGCCGTGCAGACTGTGAACAAGATCAATGAGAGAGACAGCCTTGATTTCGGCATCTTTTTGGGGGATCTCGGGAACAGCGGGCAGTACAACGAACTTCGATGGTTCATTGACACCCTTGATGGCAAGATAATAAGCCCAGATTCTGGCATCAAAGACGATCCTGTCCCGGGGCCGAACAACGACTATCAGGATGAATTCAAGGCAACAGGGCTTGACAGTTCCATTCCCTGGTACACTGCCATCGGCAACCACGATCGTTTCTGGATGGGAACGAACCCTCCGACAGATTACATAAGTGGATCGTACACCGGTTCTGATATCCTCAAGGTCGGAAACATCTTCGCGCCTGGCGGCTTGTACCGCACAGATTTCTATGTGGGAGCGATTGACGGCTCCACGCCCGATGGCACTCCGATAGGCGCTGGGCCGGTCAACACCACGTCCCCGATCACAGTGCCCTCGGATCCGAACAGGCGATTCATTTCCGTAGAGGAATGGATGAATGAATTCTCCAACTCAACTTCATCGCCCTCTGGGCATGGATTCAGCGGTGCTGAACCGGGATTCGCATGCTATACCTTCGATCCTGATCCGAACGTACCCATACGGGTCATCGTCCTTGATGACACACAATCAGCGGACGACCTAGATATCCATGGTTACGGACATGGCACTCTGGATCAGAAACGCTATGACTGGCTCGTCAGCGAACTCGACAAAGGCCAGGCAGAGGACAAGCTGATGATCGTTGCAGCACACATACCCATTGGTGTCGAGATGACCGGTGCACTCGGAGCCTTCATGGGCTGGAGCACCCAGGCTGCAGTCTCAGAAGAGGAGCTGATCGCTAAACTCCACACCTACCCAAATCTCCTCATGTGGACCTCTGGACACCGCCATCTGAACACTGTTACGGCGCAATATTCACCTGATCCCGAGCATCCAGAGCTTGGATTCTGGGTCGTCGAAACGCCGTCGCTACGGGAATTCCCGCAGCAGTTCCGCACTTTTGAGCTAGTCCTTAACAGCGACAACACGATCTCGATTTTCGTCACCGATGTCGATCCAATCGTTGAAGGCAATATGCTTGCGGAGAGGTCGCGTTCCTATGCCATCGCGGCTTACCAGATTTTCAATT
>CALLYA010000331.1 GCA_937875495.1 uncultured Verrucomicrobiota bacterium | reverse complement strand
AATTGGAATCGTTCAGGGTGATCTCTCCCTTCTATCTTCCTACTCCAGCGCTAGGTCACACTCGTCTTCATCTCATTTGGCAATCAAGATATTGTGTTATTAATTTTGATCATCACCCAGCGACAAACATTCTGTCAACTAATTTTCCACCGCGCGGACCGACTCTTTTTTTCTTGTCCGCGTGACGATAGACGACACTCAGGTTTCGCCATACGACGACTCGAAAAGAGCATCGGATTGGTTGGATTGTTGGACAACATTGCCCGGATACCACAGGGTAAGCCGCAGCATATCAAAGAGCTGTATGCCGTCCTCCAAGATTGGCTCAGGGTAGTTCTTTAAAAAGAAGTCATGGTCAATGCTTGTAACCCGAAACCCATGCCGCTGGTAGAAAGCGAGTTGATAGCCGAACGTGCCGGTGCCCACCTCAAGTTGCAGTGCGCCGGAGTTGCGATAGAAATCAATAACCCATTTTAATAGAGCTGTGCCGTATCCGGATTTCTGGTGCGCCGGGTGAACTGCGATGCTCATTAGCTCATATTTTCCTCTGCCACAATCCTGTACGACGCATGCGCCAACAACAACTTCACCGGTTGAAACAACGAAGCACTTTGACCCTGTAAGATAGGAACGAATTTTGTCTTCCGAGGGATCAGCAAGCAGCAGTATCTCCATAGGAGCATTTGGTGCAGGAACTTCTTGAATCTGTATCGACATGTGCATTTTTTCCCAACAATTAATTCCATCGTTTTTTTGACTATGCTGTACGATGAAGATCCGGCCCACCAGGGCTGCAGTTGAAAGGGTTTTGGAGAAGTGTCCACTTTCCCATTCACCATTGGTCGCCTCCTATCGCAACCAAGGTAAGACACAAACTTGTCAGAGTTCACGCACGCTTGCAGAAAGGACACGCTTCATTTTGAAAAAAATTCAGGCAGAAAGCGGGTGGAGGGGGGGAGATATGAAGGTAGAAATACCCTTTCCGAAAATTCCACTAAGATTACCCCCAATTCTGGAAAGGTAGACACCTTTCCAGAGAGATGATGCGGGTTGAAAAAGTAGGAATTCCAAATTTCAGAAATCCACTCATTTGGGTTTTCTTTCATCTTCTCCAAGGAAAATCTGTTATCGCATACTGGATTATTGTACTCGATCCCAACAAAATTCTCCCCTGAAGGTAATTCGATATTTGAATTATCAGGAGCAAAACCAAGAGCCTCTCCAAGCCCCTCTTGGTCAAATTCTTTACCTAAATAGCCCTGGAATTCTTTGTCTAGGTAAGATTCAAATGAAAAATTATTAATTGCGGTTTCGTAAGTCCAACGGAAAATCAATTTTAAAAATTCAGATTGAGGAGTTGCACTTGTTATTATAACAGAATACGGCTCATACACTTTTGCAGAGAAGGGACGTTTCGGAATAGGAAACTCGCCATATAAAGGTACCCACTTGAATGACATCTGAACTTCCGAGTTACAATTTAATGCATTATGCAAAAGTATAAATTGCTCCCAAGATGGTGTTGTATTTGTTATCTTGACATCAATGGATTCAAACCAAAATCCAGGATTCTGGACCTTGTCTATAACGGCAGGATCGAGAAAAATATTTTCCACTTTAAGCAATTTTTTGATTAGAAAAATAGCTCTATCTCTCGAAATCTCATCCGTATTGAGAATAAAATGATCCTCAATTGGGGCAAACAGGAGACCAGGGGTTTCACACGGAAAACTAGGAAGGATTACCCACTCGCTGCAATATGAATCTTCGGTTTTTCTTAAGGATGGATTATGGCTGAAATCACAGTGCGAGATTAAACAATCCCCGCCAGTCTTCAAAACCATTAAAAAATTAAATAGTAAAATCAGTAATTGTTTTGACCTGCAAAATATATTCCCCCAAAAATAGACTGGCATTGTTTGTCTCCTTGAATTCTCGAATTCCTTCACGGCATGCCATTCATATCATCTTTATATTCCATGCAGCAAAGCCCATAGACCAATTTATTAACCTCCCAGGTAACCCTGTATGTCTGAGCGCGGCCTCTTTGGTTGATGGTTAAAGTTCTGGTTCTGATCGGATTGTATGATGGATTTATGGTTGAGTCCATCCCAAAGATCGACTAGAAGTGGGTCCGGTCATAGCGCCCCCACGGGGGGGGGCGCTAATGACCTTGCTTGCAACAATTTCAGTAGGACCGGACCCATGTTCAAGCTACTACAGAACTCGCGATTCTTCCAGCTTCTTTTTAAGATCGACTGCAGGCAGGCCCAAGAAGCCGCCCAGAGCTGCTGCCGAGCCTGCGGCGGCAAGCTCCACAGG
>CALLYA010000330.1 GCA_937875495.1 uncultured Verrucomicrobiota bacterium | reverse complement strand
CTTCGTGTGAGACCATCCCTGGCACACTCGCTGCGGTAGAGCCGGATGCCTCACACGAAGCCACGAAGCAGGGGCACCCAAGCAGCACACGCCTTTCCATTCATTTGCCGAATGGTCTGCGTCTGCCGGAGCGCGCCTTTTCGAATACCCCCCATCTATAAGAACCGGCAATATCCCACAGGGTTGCCGTCCTGAGAGGCATCGTGTGAAGGGGAACCTGGTCCAGGGCAACCGGGAAATACTCAACCGGTCCGCGTTCATACACCACTGTAACCGTGCCTGAGACAGACGGTTGAATCATGTTCCCCCCCGGTCTTGATCCTGTTTGTTTTTGATTGGTTCAGGGGTAAATCCTGATAGAATGCGGGGCTCAAACGAGGACGCTGAAGGTTATGTGAGGTCGGGGCGGTGGACGGGTCCGCAGGCCGTACTGAGGATCTTCGGCCTCATGAGCGGGTGATATCATATTTATCGGACTTCAAACGCAGGAGAAATCAAACCTATGAGTGCTTTAGGCGGTTTGGACTGGCTGGTCATCGGCCTCTATTTCTTCGGGATCTTGGTGGTCGTGATCTGGAGTTCCAGAAAACAGGACTCTTCAGAGGACTATTTCCTTGCAGGCCGGAACCTGGGCTGGTTTGTGATCGGCGCCTCGTTGTTCGCGTCCAACATCGGTTCGGAGCATATCGTCGGATTGGCCGGCTCCGGTGCGAAGAGTGGAATGGCGATGGCGCATTACGAGCTACACGCCTGGTGTCTATTGGTCCTGGGTTGGGTACTGGTACCGTTCTATCACAACTCCAAGGTGTTCACGATGCCTGAATTCCTGGAGCGGCGGTATAACTCGACCACGCGCTGGATCTTATCCCTCATCAGTCTCGTCGCCTATGTCTTCACCAAGGTGAGTGTCACGGTCTACGCCGGGGGGACGGTCTTTCAGAGCCTGCTGCCCGAGATTTCGGTTGGGGGGCTGGACGCGTTCTGGGTGGGTGCCCTTGCCGTCGTGATCTTGACGGGGCTCTACACCATCTTCGGGGGGCTGCGCGCGGTCGTGTATACCGACGCCCTGCAGGCGGTTGTGCTGCTGATTGGTTCCCTCTGCATCACGGTGATCGGACTGAAAACCCTTGGTGGTTGGGGAGAGTTGCGAGCACTCTGTGGATCCCAACATTTCAACATGTGGCGGCCTGCGAACGATCCTGAATTCCCGTGGGTGGGGATGTTGATTGGAGCACCGATTACGGGCCTTTGGTATTGGGGTACGGACCAATACATCGTGCAGCGGACGCTGGCGGCTCGAAATCTGCAACAGGCCCGACGCGGAACGATCTTTGGTGCTTTTTTGAAGCTGACCCCGGTCTTTTTGTTCATCGTTCCCGGCATGATCGCCTATGCGCTGTCGAAGTCGGGGCGGTTGCAGTTGGACAACTACGACCAGGCATTTCCGGTGCTTGTAAAGAACCTGCTTCCGGTCGGCCTGCGAGGGTTGGTGGTGGCCGGCCTGCTTGCGGCATTGATGAGTTCGCTTTCCTCACTCTTCAACTCCTGCTCGACGCTGTTCACCATTGATATCTATGAGAAGCTCCGCCCGGGGCAATCGGAGAAACACCTGGTCTTCGTCGGGCGTGTCGCGACCACGATTGTCGTGGTGCTGGGCGTGATCTGGATCCCGGTCATGCGTCTGGTTTCCGGCGCGTTGTATGAGTATCTCCAGAGTGTGCAGGCGTATCTCGCGCCACCGATCACGGCGGTCTTCTTCCTGGGCGTGTTTTCCAAACGGATCAATGCCAAGGGGGCGCTGGTAGGATTGATCGTCGGATTTGCCTTCGGGATGTTCAAGCTCGCGTGCCAGATCTTCTCGGGTCTGGAATCCTTCGCCGGATCGATGCCCACGTTCGCCTTGGCACTCGGGCAGATGAACTTCCTCTATTTCTGCATCCTGCTATTCGTCGTTTCCATCGTCCTGATTGTGGGCGTGAGTCTGATGACGGCGCCGCCGCCGGCGGAGAAGGTCGAGAGCCTGACCTATTCCACCCTCAGTGACAAGGTCCGCAAGGAGTTCCGGAGCAGTTGGAACCGCTGGGATGTAATCAGCACGGTCGTCATTCTGGCAATCATCCTGGGCGTCTACATCTACTTCACCGGTTGACGACTCGGATAGGGCGTCTGAACGCCATGAACGCTTCAGCCGCCGGCCGGACTTCGGTCCGGCCGGCGGGACTCGGTCGGTTTGCGAGAAAGGGGAGAGGAGCATGAGAAGGCGAGAATTTTTACGGGTGGCAGGGTTATCCTCCGCCGTGGGGCTTGGGGTACACTTCATGCCGCAATGGGCGCGGAGCGCGGTTTCGGTCGGGGACCGAGTACGCATCGGCATCATCGGACCTGGGGGGCGCGCCCGCGGGCTGATGCTGGACGCGCCGGAGAGCATCCTGGTGGTTGCCCTTGCGGATTGCGACACCCGCCAGCTGGACTCCTTCGACACATGGATCCAGGACGCCCGTCCTGACCTGGTGGAGGGGCCGCTGCGCAAGTATCAAGACTACGCGGAGTTATTGGATAAAGAGAAGCTCGATGGCGTCATCGTGGCAACAACGACACATGCGCGTGCCTTGATCTGTATTCATGCCATGCAAGCGGGCCTTGATGTCTACGCCGAGAAGCCGCTCACGCTCACGATTGAAGAGGGGCAGTACCTGATTCGAGCAGAGAAGAAATACAGATCGATCCTCCAGGTCGGGACCCAGCAGCGCTCGATTCCGATCAACAACTTCGCCAGTGATTTGGTGTTGAATGGGAAACTCGGCAAGATTCAGACGGTGCACTGTACGAACTTCCTGAGTTCGGAATTTGGCCGCCCGTCGACCGAGGCCCCGGTTCCCAAGGAGATGAATTGGGATGCATGGTGCCATCAGACCGAGTTGGTCCCCTTTTCGCCTGATCTGCACCCAGGCCTCGGATTGTGGGGGCGTTGGCGCCCTTATGACGGCGGAGGATTGGTTTACGGGGTGACCGGATGGGGGACGCACGCCTTCGACCAGGTCCAGCGTGCGCTCGGGACCGACGATGTCGTGCCGGTGGAGGTGTGGCCGACCGGAGAGGGCATGGACAGTCCGGTTACGATGCGATACGCCAACGGAATCACGATTGAGACGATCCTGCCGCGGGATGATTCAAGTCCCGGTCTGGGTGCCGTATTTCACGGCGAGAATGGGAACATCTACCTGAACCGGAACCAATTGGTTTGTGACCCACCGGAGCTGCGCGAAGGCGCTCCGATCCCGGACACCGACGATGCCTGGGCGAGTGTGAGCAAGCGGCACATCCAGAATTGGTGCGACAGCATCCGCACGCGCAAGCCGACCAGGACCGGGGCGGTGATAGGGCATCACTCGACCATGATCTGTATCCTGATGAACATCTGTCGGGAGCTTGGCCGCAAGATCACCTGGGACCCCGAGAAGGAGCAGTTTGTCGACGATCCTGAGGCGAATGCGCAGATCAGCCGTCCCCGCCGCAAGGGGTATGAACTGCCGGCCGAGCTGGCCAAAGGTTGAGCGGCGCTCAGAGGGCCAGTTGCCATACAGAGCAGAAATTGCGACCCCGATTCAGACCATGATCATGCCTGATCGGCCGCCATTGTCTGGAGGCGACGCCTGAAGGGGCGCGCAGTTTCAGACGGGCTCCAGCTTGATGCAATAGCCTGCCGAAACCCTGG
>CALLYA010000329.1 GCA_937875495.1 uncultured Verrucomicrobiota bacterium | reverse complement strand
CCGGGTCCGGATGGGGAGGTCAGGTTGAGAATGCGGCTACCTTTTCGGACGACCTAGCTCACATCCCCAAGGGTAAAGCTTCAGCCACGATGGACTTCCGGGCCCAAGCGCGGAGCGACCCCCTTCATTCTCGCCGTGCCTGCGTGATTGAAACGGGGTCAGCGGCGGCGGGTTTCCCAGACCTGCATGCCCTGGTGTTGGCCGATATCGAGTTTCATCGGGAAGATGACGGCTTCCGGGAATTCCTCCTGGAGTCGGTCGCGCACTGTATGGACGCGATCATGGCGGCATAGGACCATGGCAGTGCCGCCTGCTCCGGCACCGTTCAACTTGAACCCGATGGCCCCGGCGTCCAGGACGGCCTCATGCATGGCCTCGACCTGTGGGGTGGTGATGGTCGGGTGGAGGCGCTTTTGTTGGGTCCAATTGTAGTTCAGCGCCTCTGCATATCCCTCTAGATCATCGGCGAGGAGGCTTCGAAGGCCCCACTCGGCCGTTTCGTTCAGGCGATCCATCGCGTCGATCGTGTTCGGATCACCCATCTCAAAATGGGAGATCACGCTTTTATGGGTACCGCTGGAGAAGTGGGATTTGCCGGTGTAGACCACGAGTGAACGGGCTTCGAGGTCGAGGAGGGTGCCGGGGGCGAGGTGGACCGGCATGACGTGTGCCTCGGGGTAGCGGACCTCGATATAATTGATGCCACCGTAGGCGCTGCAGAGTTGGTCCTGGACGCCGCATTCCTGGTGCAGGATTTCGGTTTCCAGGCGCTGGGCTTCGCTGGCGATCTGATAGGGGAGGCGGACCTGACCATTGAGGCGGTGGAGGGCGCCGAGGGCGGATACCCCGACGGCTGCGGAGGAACCGAGGCCGCTTGCAGGCGGTGCCTCTGAGCGGACCGCCATGTGGAAACCGCCTGCCTTCATTTGAGAGCTGGTGAGGGCGGCTTTGATGAGGCTGAGTGCGCCGTCGTATTCGATCGCTCGAATGTCCGCGATCCGTTCGGTCTCGCCAACGTCCTGGCCTTCGAGCTCGATGGCCGCATCCTGCCGACTGGAGAGCGTGACGTAGGTGTAGAGTCGAATCGCAAAATTCAAAACAAACCCGTGGTCAAACAACCTGGTGTCGCGCCAACCGCCCAGGTCTGCATTGCGAACTGGTGCGCGGGCATGGATGATGGTTCCACTTTTGAGTCCGGCGTTCATATCAATGTGCTTTCTTATTGGGAGGCAGGTGGCGTTCGATCAGGGTCTTGGTCTGGAGGACGCCTTCGCGGTCATCCCCATCGCCCAGATACTCGATACAGAGATATCCGTTGAATTTGGCAGCGCGGAGGATTTTCAGGCAGCGGGCCATATCGATGCGTGATTCTTCGCCCTGATCATTGAATTGGTGGGTTTTAACATGGACGGCACCGGCGAACGGAGCGATTTTTTCGATACCTTCGTAGTGGTCCACTCGTGAGGAAAAATTCCCGAAGTCCAGGAGTGTCCCGAGGTTTGGAGCATTGACTGCATGGAGAACGGTCAGGATGCGCTGGGGGCAGCTGAGGATTCCCCAGTGGTTTTCGATCAGGACTTTCAAACCAAAGCGCTGAGCGTAATTGCAGAGCTCCTGGAGGCTGCGGATACAGGACTGTAGGGCTCCTGGCAGCTCTTCGTTGCCCTGCCCCCCCGCATTGAATCGAATCCAATCCAGGCCGAGTTTGGCTGCGACGTCGAGCCACGGGGTGGCCTCGGTCATCGCATTTTCGCGCTCGGCCTCGTCGGGATGTGAGAGGTCGCCGATCCCATCGACGGCGAGCCCGATCAAACGGACTTCAGCCTGCTCGGCCTTTGTGGTGAGCATACCCAGGTATTCGTCCTCGGTGGAGGCGAAGAACACGTTGTTCAGTTCGACTGCATCGATGGCGAATTCCTGCCTCACGGTCCTGGGGAAAGCGAGCAGCGCAAAGGGGTGCTCCTTGTCCCGAAACCGGCGATTCAGGCTCCAACCTGCCAGGGCAATTTTCATCCTTCCCCCCCTTTATGGAACTTTCTATTCCATACCAATTGAGGGAGGGCGCCTGCAACCCCGGAAGGCGGTTCGGGGAAAAAAACGAGGTCACCGGGTCGGCTTACGGGGCTACCAGCAAAGGTCTCCGGGTCCGGATGGGGAGAACTCCCGCAGAGATCGCAGAGGGCGCAGGACGGTGTTGGGAGGAACCGCCAAGACGCCAAGGACGCCAAGTGGAACGAGGGTCTGGCGAGGCGCGGCGATCGGGTATGAACGGCAAGAGCCGATTGGACTTGCTGGTGGGCGCCGGACTCATCGTGGAACTGAAGGCCATCGATGTGCTTGCTCTCGCCCATCTATACCGCTCAGGTCATATCCAATGGTATTTTTCTCTCTCTTGGCCCTCTTGGCGTCTTGGCGGTTTAATTTCCCTGCCTTCACGCATGAAGACGACAAAATCGAATACGCATGGATGGTATATCGGTGGTTGGGATCGGACGTGGACTCTATCCACCCCCATAGCTGGGTCGAAAACGCCACCGCGCCCTCTGCGGGAGGCTCTCCAAATCCGGAAGGGAAAGCCAGGTGGGGAAAGCGGCGGCCTTGTCGGACGGGCTTTAACGATCGTGGTTTGGCTGCTCGGGCTCGACGGGCGCGCATGCAACCCAGGAGAGCATGGCCTCGAACGCCTGGATGCGGCGTTCTCGATCCGCAACTTCGGCGCGAATGCCGAGGATGGGGAGGGTGTTGTTCGCCGGTCCGAGCCCGATGAGCTCACCGTCTTGGTACAAGCGTCGAATCCCGTCGCCTTCCATGGTCTCTGTCCCGGTTCGGGCAGGTTGTTGGAGGAGGGAATGGACTTCGGTGTCGAGGTTGGTCTGGCCTTTTTCCGGCTGAAAGGTTGTAAAGGTATGATCGGGGAAATCCCGGATCAGGATACGTGCATATTGTTCGCGCTCTTCCGGTGTGGGGGCTTGGATAATGATCAGGTCGATGGCGAAGGTGGCGAGGGCCTTGCGCATTTGGTCCGCATTTGCGCAGTGCAGTTCGTGATAGCCCAACATCTGAAAGTCGCCCTTCAATTCTGGAGCCTCTGCAGCCGGCTCGCCGACCAGCAGGATGGTCTTGAGGACCAGGTCCTGCATCGACTGAACACGCCCAGGGGAAGGCGTCTCTTCGAGGATGGGCTCGAAGGTATTGGAAAAGAAGGGGCCGTCGGCGATGATCCATGGGATTGGGCCTTTGAGCTCCATGCCGGAGGGGATTGGGACCGAGCCCGGCCATTCCAGAGGAGGCTCGGTGGGTGGATGAAGGGAGGAGTCCTTGGGGCTGCATGCGGGCGCGAGCCCGATGAGCAGGAACCAGAGCGCGTGCTTGATGATGGGCCACGGGGGGGGCGTGGTCTTGGGGGACAAGGGGGTCATGATGGATGCATCGCCTTGTAGTGCGGGGCGAACCCGATTCGGTAGGTTGACAGCAAAGCACCCCGTTCCGGTGGGAACGGGGTGTTGACACTTTGGCTCGAAGGTGAGCAGGAGGTCAAGCCAGGAAGCCGGCGAAGAGCGTGACCAGGAAGATGGTCACCATTCCGACCAGCCTGGCAAAGGCGGCGCTTCCGCTTCCTTTGAGTGTACCTTGTGACCTGACGATTTTGATCTTCGCGACGGAGCCGCAAAAGATCGCCATAAGAGCGGACACGACGATGAGGATTAAGACGATCAAGAACCAGGTGGGGGAGCCTCCTAAACCCCAGAGGAAGGATTGGGGAGTGGTCGAATTCGGCTGAACTTGGACTGCCACGAAGAAGCCGACAAAGAGGAAGAACACCTCCAGCAGTACGCAGGCCAGAGCCCAAAACAGGCTCCAGTTGGCCCAAGCGGTCCGCTTCCGCAGGGGTGCCCGGGGCGGATGCGGTAGGGCTTGCTGCGGGGGAATCTGCCACGCCTGGGTGAGGTTGTCTTCCGCGGCCTGCGCCGAATGAGCAGGCGCCGGCCTCGGGGCATGCTTGGACTCCGGCCATTGGCCCTCGACAAAGAGCCGGTTGTCCGGGGTGAGTTCGTCATCGCGCGGCAGCAGTAATGCAAAGGCCAAATAGGCCGGGACCGCGAATCCCGCTGTGGCGAACAGGGCGAGCAGGAATGCCAGGCGAATCCAGAGTGGGTCGATCGACATCGACTCGCCGATGCCGCCGCACACGCCTGCCACCATCTTGTCCTGGGTGCTACGGTGCCATCGGGATGCGGTGCTGCGCGCTCCCGGGGGTTGGTCTTCGGGCCGTTCGCGACTCCAGCTGCCGGCGGAGATCGGGGTCCCTGTCGGGATATCGGCCTGGACGCCCCTTGGGATGGGGTATCGGAAGAGGGGTCGGGTCAGCGTGCAGATAGCGGGCACGATGAAGGCCCCGCTCACGGCTACGACCGGGATCATGTTTCCCTGATGTCTAAAAAGGACAAAGAGGATGGCGAGGCCATAGGCGAGCCAGAGCATATTCGACCAGTCCTGAAAGCCCTCCTTGCGCAGGGCGAACCTTGGATGGCCCTCATTGGGGCTGAGCCGTTTCAGGAAGGCGGTGAAGAGCATGATGGCCAGCAGGGCGACACCGCCGACGACCAGGATCTCATCGAAATCCCGACCTCCGTACATAAAGAGCATGGCCATGACCCATCCTCCCCAGAGCTTGAGCAGGGCGGAGCGAACCTCTTGGCCGCTGAGGCGGCTATGGACGCCTTTCAGGCGCTGGGACGCCTCTTGGGCGAGGCCGTTGACGCCGGCCTTGAGGTTTTCCCGATCCCGGGCTCCCGGCTCGGTTTGGGGCCGATAGTGGTATTCGAACGGGCGTTCGGAGTGCTGTTCGAAGGCATCCTGGACGGCCTGACTGAACGCCTTGACGTCTGGGTAGCGCTGACCCGGATCCGCGCTCAGGGCGCGGAGGATGACGTGGTCGAGGGCCACCGGCGTCCCTGCCAGTTTGCTGGGTGGTTCGAAATTTCCGCGGGGGACACGACCGGTCAGCAGCTCATAGAAGACCACTGCCAAGGAGTAGAGGTCGGCCCGTTGGTCGACGGCATGGAGTCCGTCTTTCTGCTCGGGTGAGATGTAATCGAGGGTCCCCATGACGACCTTGGTCATGGTGAGCCGATGGACTTGTGGGCCGTTTCCGTACAGGACACGGGAGAGTCCGAAATCGGTGATCTTCACTCGATCGAACTTATCGATCAGGATGTTTTCCGGTTTGATGTCGCGGTGGACGATCCCCCGACGGTGTGCGTAATCGAGGGCCTCGCAGACTTCGCGAATGACGCGCACGGCGATTTCCGGGTTGCGCTGGCGACCTTCCATAAAGGCGCGCAGGTCCATGCCGTCGACGTATTCCATGACGAAGTATGAGATCCCCTCGTGCACACCTCGATCGATGATCCGCACGATATTGGGATGATCGAGGGATGCGAGGGCGAGCGATTCACGTTCGAACCGGCGTTGAAAGGTCTCGGTTTGGGCCAACTGATCGGCCAGGGTTTTGACAGCCACCTTACGCGACAGGGAGAGTTGGATGGCGGTGTAGACCAGTCCCATTCCGCCCTGTCCGACGACCTCGAGGATCTGGTACTTGCCCAGTTTGGTCCCGGGTGCGAGCACCTTGTGCGGGGGGGCGGGCACCTGGACTGCCTGATCCTCGTGATCTGTTGCGGGCATTCGGCACTTCGGGCAGACAGGGACGCCGTCTTGCAACGGGATGGTCTCGTCGAACTCGTTGCCGCAGTGGGGGCAATGATTGATAGTATTCATCTGCCTCAAGGGGCTAAAGGGTGGGGATCCGGAAGGGGCGTGGAGAGGCCGGTCCGGCGGGGAGGGCCGGACCGACCGGGGGGCAGGAGATCACTGCCCAGGATGACTCGAGACGACCTGATCTTCCTGTTCGGCGGTGGGAACCGTCGAAGCGATCGGCGTACGGTTAGGGACCGGGGTCAGCTCCAGGGCGACGGCGATTTCTGCGCTTGCGTCACGCCCCACCATGTCGTGGCCACCGGTTCCGGGGGTACTGTCGATGCGGGCCATGCCGATTTTCTTGTCCAAGTATTTGTTTTCCACTTCGAGGCGTTTGTTGAGCCGCTCGAAGAGCTCGTGGACGGTTGCGAATTGGTTGGAGGTGTCCTCAACCTTGAGTCGATTAATGGTTGCCGCCAATTCTTCCTTGGCCTTGAGCTTGATGTTCTTGGCTTGGAGCTGATCGATCAGTTCCATGTACTTGGATCGTTGATTGCGGGCCTGGTCGAGCTGTTCCCGGGACATGGCGACTGCTTCCTGCATGGTCTCCATGGTGGCGGTCCGGACTTCGACGTAGTCCCGCTGTGCCTTGAACGCTTCCAGTCGTGTCAGTGCCTCCTGATTCAGGTCCTCCCAGTCGTAGGTCTGTCCCGCGAACTGGTAGCTGACGTTGCGTGTCGCCAGCTGGGACCGGAGGTTCTGCAAGACGAGCTGGTGTGCGGCGAGTTCATCATTTCGGTCCTGGATCTCGCGTTGGAGATATTCCAGGTCGACTTCGTATTCGATCAGCTTCCTCTCGTTGGCCAGGACACTCTGATCGAGGGTCTGTATGAGTCCTTCGAGCCGTGCGATCTCGACCTCGATCGGCACGTTCTTTTGGACCTCGTGGCGCATCATCTTCATGGTTGTGCCCATGTACTGCGCGGCATGTCGAGGGCCGACTAGGACCACTGCGACGACGGCGGTGATGCCTGCTGCGATGGCGATGCTCTTGATGATTTTCATGTTGGATCCTTCCTCCTTTTGGAGCGGTTCTTGCCGTTCCGAAGCTGGTTTGGAAATGGGTGTTTGGTCTTCAGGGTTGGGATGGGGCGTTGGGTTCATGGGTGGATTCTGCCGATGTGGGGGTCTGCGCTTCATCAGACGGCGTGGAGGGTTCATGTTGGGTACCTCCTTCGTTCGGGGGAGCCGACTCGGGGGTGTTCGATTCCGGATCCGTTTCCTCGGGGGTTGCGGGTGTCTCTTCGACCGGTTCCGCTGCGGGGGCTTGAGCCGGTTGCAGGATGTTGGAGTCGAGCTCGTCGGTCATCGGACCGGTTGGTAGGTTGAAGCCGCCTCGGACCCGGCGATCCATGTGCTCCGCGACTCTGCGTGATTTCTCCACCTCCATCTCCAATTCCTCCAGGAGCTTTGCTTGCTCTTGGATGCGGGTCTGGGCGGCGTCGATTTCGTGCTTGAGAATCAGTTCCTGTGCGCTACGGGTCTGCTCCTTGATCATTGCTTGGATGCGAAGGCGGTCTGCTTCCAATCGGGCCTTCAAGTCACCGATCGAACCACGCAGGTCCTCTGACACCCAACGGGGATCTCCCTGAATGGTCTGCAGCTGTGCATCGAGTTGGTGTTCGACGGATTCGAGCTGTTGGAGGATGCCTTGAAGTTGGGGGCCGGGCATGTGCATGGGCCCGGGGATCTGTGGCCCGGGGATGGCAGGGTGGATTGACTGCGGCAGGTTGGGATTGTGCCGGGCCTTCAGGGCATCCTTGAGCGGACTCTGAAGGATCAGGAACCCCAGCCCCGCGGCGAGTCCGCCGAGGAACACCGTGGTGAAGAATGCCTGTAGAAAGGTGAGGAGCCCATGGGCAAACTTCCGAGCGTTCCCTCGGTGGCTCGGCTCGTTCGGCCGGTTTTTGACGGTCAGGAAGACCAACAAGAAGATGCCGGCTAGCACGAGCAACAGGGTGAGACGTGCGAGGGGTATCATGGTGATGGTAGCGTTCATAGCGATCGCCTTATAGCAGGTTTGATGCCAGGGTAGGTGAAAATGACAAAAAACGGGAGTGGCGCCCTGAGGGCGTGGAGGGGGGAGTGGTGGGTCATCGATCAAGGGTCGATGGCGATATCGGAGAGTGTAAAGATTCTTAACAGGGTTGTTAAGGTTGGAAACAGGTGATTGACACTTCCGATGCGGGGGGATCAGGGCTTCAGCTCGTATTCCTTGATCTTCTTATGCAGGGTTGGCCGGCTGATCCCGAGGCGGCGTGCAGCAGCGCTTTTGTTCCATGCGGTGGCCTGGAGCGCTGCGAGGATGGATCGGCGCTCGCTTTCGCGCAGGGAGGTCGCGTCGACCGTGGGTGGTGTACGATTGGAGGCGGCGGGCTCCGGGGGAGGCTGGGGCGTACGTTGAGCCAGCACCGCGTGGACGTGGGATGGTTCGATGGAGCCTTCCGCTGCATGGAGAGAGGCGGCCTCCAGGACGTTTTTCAGCTCGCGCACGTTTCCTGGCCAGGGGTAAGCCCGGAGCAGATCCATGGCTGCGGGCGTGACGTGCCGGGTGGTTTGGGGGCCGAGGAAATGTGCGACGAGTTCCTCGACGTCTTCGATATGCTCGGAGAGTGCGGGCATATGGAGGGTGGCGACGCAGAGTCGGTAATAGAGGTCTTCGCGGAAGTTTCCGCGCCGCATTTCCGCCATTAAGTCCCGATTGGTGGCGGTGATAAAGCGCACATCGACCGGAACAGTCCGGGTACCGCCGATCCGTTCGACCGACTTGGTTTCCAGGGCGCGCAGGAGTTTTGCCTGCGCCTCCATCGGCATTTCACCGATCTCGTCGAGGAAGAGGGTGCCTGCGGCGGCCAGTTCGAACTTACCTGGCTTGAGGCGGTCTGCGCCGGTGAAGGCGCCCTTTTCGTGGCCGAAGAGTTCGCTTTCGACGAAGTTCGGGGGGATGGCAGCGCAATTGATGGCTTGAAAGGGGCCCTTTTTTCGGGGGCTGAAGTCATGGAGCATACGTGCGGCGAGTTCTTTGCCGCTTCCGGTGGGACCGCAGATCAGGACGGTGGCTTCCGTTTTGGCGATGGTCTCGATCTGTTGGCGGAGCCGTTGGAGGGTAGGGCTGCTCCCGATCAATGCGTTGGCTGGGCTCGGGCGTGTGTGCTGGGCGGCGGCGGTGGACTCGGACGGTGCGCCCCCGAGAATGACGGTCTGGCGCTGGCCTTCGCGCACGTCGAAGAGCCTGAGGTGGGTGTCCCCGATCTGAATGATATCGCCTGGGCGGATGCGATGTTGCTGGACTTTCTCGCCGTTGAGGAAGGTGCCGTTGCTGCTGTTGAGGTCGATGAGGATCCAGCCGGTCTGGTCCTTGGTGCGGGAGATGGACGCGTGACGCCGGGATGCCGATGGATCGATGACGCGCATTTCGACTCCCGGTTCCCGGCCCAGGACGATCGTGTCGTACAATTCCATGATTCGGGGGGCTGCATTCCCCCGTATGACCTCAAGCCCCCATTGCATTTCCACGTTCCATCTCCATCGGTGTAAAGGGACTCCCTAGGCTGAGGTCGTCCGAAAAGGTCGCCGCTTCCACCCCGCCCTCCCCAAGCCCATCCGGAGGGCCTCCCGCAGAGGGCGCGGTGGCGTTTTCGACCAGTCCGTGAGTGCGGGTAGGTCCACTGCTGTGGTCCATCCAACCGATTCTTTGGAGAATATTCCCACTAACTGACCAAAGCCGTTGGAGAAAACAGCTCCGATGTGTCTGCAATTCCGCATCTCTGTCATCCTCTGCGCCCTCTGCGGGAGTCCTCCCCACCCGAACCCGGAGACCTTTCGCTGTCGGCCAATCGGCTTTTCAGACGGGTTCTAGCGAGCCCGGTCTTGCTTCGCCATCCACCTCTTTGTATGGGCTCTAGCCTCGGCCGAGTCGATACAACAAATCGACGGAGGTTCGGATGCCGGCCCAGAGGTTGTCCAATTCGAATTTCTCGTTGGGGGCGTGGCAGCGATCGTCCGGAAGGCCGAGGCCGAGTAGGAGGGTCTCGGTGCCCAGCACCTGTTTGAAGGTTTGGACGATCGGCACCGATCCGCCCTCACGGATGATGACCGGCTCGACTCCGAACCCGGCCTTCAACGCCTGGAGTCCTGCTTCCACGAGGGGATGATCGATATCCAGATGATAGGGCCTGGCTCCGTGAATGACGCTGATTTCCATTTGGATGGAGGGCGGCCGGATCGATTCGAGGAAGGAGCGAAACAGGATTTCGACTCCATCCGGGTCTTGGCCCGGGACCAGCCGCATGCTGACCTTGCAGCGTGCCTCGGCTGGGATGACCGTCTTGGCGCCTTCGCCCTGGAATCCACTGGTCAGGCCATTGATGTCGAAGGTGGGACGGATCCAGCGTCGCTCGAGGGAGGAGAACCCCTCCTCGCCTTCAAGGGCTGCGAGGCCGAGTTGCTCCTGAAAGGCCTTGTCGGAGAACGACACGCCTGCGATGGACGCGCGCTCTTTTTCGGAGACCGGTTCGATATCGTCGTAGAACCCGGGAATGAGAATGCGGCCGGTCTGTGGGTCCTTGCATGCCGCGAGCATATGGGTCAGGGCTTGTGCAGGATTGGGCACGGCACCACCGAAGATGCCGGAGTGGAGGTCGGTATTGGCGCCGGTAAGGACGACCTCGAAATAGGCGAGGCCTCGGAGGCCGTTGGTCAGGGCGGGCTGACCGGGGCCGGGCATGCCGGTATCACTGACGATGACGGAAGTGAATTGGTATTCCTTGGCCAGGGCCTCCACGACCGGTGTGAGGTGCGGGCTGCCGATCTCCTCCTCGCCTTCGATCAGGAACACGAGGTTGGCGGGGAGCGGGGTTCCGGTCATGTGAAAGAGGCGTGCGGCCTGGATATGAGCCCAGATTTGCCCCTTGTTGTCGCTGGCGCCGCGGCCGAAGAGGCGTCCGTCGCGGAGGACGGGTTCAAAGGGATCGGTGTTCCAGAGTGCCAGCGGATCGACCGGCTGGACATCGTAGTGTCCGTAGATAAGGAGGGTGGGGCGATCGGCGTGCATCTCGCTGCGGCCTACGACGGCGGGGTGGCCACCGGTCTCGCGCAGTTCCGCCTCGATGCCGATGGAGGTCAGCCGATCCCGGAGCCAATCGGCGCAGGCGCGCAGGGGTGGGCGGTGCTCCGGATCGGTGGAGATGCTCGGGAAGCGGACGAATTCGATCAGCCCCTGCAGGATCTCGTCCTTCTGTTGTTCAATCAGGGAATCGGGGTGCAGTCTTTTCATTGTTTGGATGTCCTGTGGATGGGAAAGGGCGGGGTGGTCAGAGGCTATCCGAAAAGGTACGTTCCATCATCCGTCGCCTCCAGGCAATCGTGGCCGATCAGTCCAATCATTGCCTGAATCGGGGTCGGGG
>CALLYA010000328.1 GCA_937875495.1 uncultured Verrucomicrobiota bacterium | reverse complement strand
GAACCTACCCACCCCGATAGGGTGGTCGAAAACGTCACCGCGCCCTCTGCGGGAGTCATCCCCATCCGGATCCGGAGACCTTTGCGAACGGGCTCTAGATAAAAGCACCCGCGGGATTGGATCCCGCGGGTGGTTGAGTCGGTTGATCGCCTGGCCAAGTTCGTCCAGGGATGCACCATGGCCTTAAAGGCTCAGTTGGGGTCGGATCAGTGCCGGTTGCCGCTGGGGCGGGTGGGACGAGAGTGGGAATTACGGGAGCTCCTGCCCCGGCCACCGCTCCTGCGTTGAGGGCGCTGACGGGAGGAGCGGCCGCCACGATCTCGGTCGCGTGTTCCGGAGGACCTTCGAGAGCGATCGCGGTCGTTGTATTCCTGGGCGCCGTCCTGATCCTGATCGACCATCTCATCGGAGGGCGGGAGGGCGCGTTCGAACCGAACGACCGGGAAGAAATCCAGGTGGACCGGCTCCAGCACTTCTTCGAGGTCATCCCGCATGGACTTCTCGAAGGCGCTGGTGGCTGCATCGACCATCTTCTTCATCTCAGGCGTATCGAAACCATGGAGATCCCGGGCGACATATTCCGGGTCGTTATCATGGAGTAGGACCTCGACCAGGCGCTTTTCCAGCGCCTTCGGGTCGTCATCACAGAGGTAGAGCGCCCATCGATGGATCTGGCTCAGGTGGGCGATTTCGTCGGCACTGAGGAAATCGAACATCCGAATGAGCTCCGAAGGACCGCGGAGTTCTGCGAGCTTAGCTGCGCGCTGGATGTTCATGGCCAGTTCGTTCCCTTCCTCACGATGACCGTAGAGGACGAGGCGATCGAACAGTTCCAGCTCCTCGAGTTCAAGGACCTGTTCCCCGTCGATCTTGACCATGCCGTATGTGATCCCCGCCGTCTTATGGAGCCAACGGGTGATCGCCTCGCAATGGCGGACCTCATCCCCCACCTGGAGGGCGGACTGATAAAGGAATTCCCACGGCATGTCCTGGAAGAGGTAGACGTTGCGCGCGGTGATCTCCGCGGAGATCATTTCGCGGTTGGCCATCTCGTAGAGCATCCAGGTCGAGGCGTCCTCATCCATCAGCGCCTCACCGGTGGTCGCAAACTCGTCGAACCGATCGAGCCAACCCTCTTTATCGGCGCGGTGCCAGCCTTCGGTAAGCTCGATCGCCCGGGAATCTTCATCCATAGGCTCCTGTGGCCGACCGACCGAGGTCAGGAGAATAGGATCGGGCCGCAACCGACCCAAGCCCTCACCGAGGGGCAGCTTGCCGAGGTCACCGAGCGGCTTAATCGCCTCTTTGAGCTGTTTGCGCAGGCGCTTGGCCTGGCCACGCTTTTGGTTGGTGTCGACCATGCGATCGATGGCACGTCCTACCCATTGAAGGTGCCGGTTCTCTTCTTCGATGAACTGGCGGAGCATCCGTTCGGTCGGGGCATCCATCAGCGGATCGGTCTCACGGCAATATTGGCCGTAGGTGTGAAGCAGGGCGCCCTTCAGACACTGGAACGCGGCGACCAGAAAATCGATCGGGTCGTTGAGGGCGTGCAGTTGGTCGAGAAAATGCGCGAGATTGGGATTGGGCGCGACCGGTTCCGGATGGAAACAGCGGAGGCTCTTCAGCCGTTCCCTCAGCAAGTTGGCATGAATGGCGTCTTCCCGAAGGAACTCGCCGATACGAATCTTGATTTCCCAGTCCGGCATCTGGGCGAGCCATTTTCCGGAAAGATGCACGAGTTCCCGCTCCACGTAATAGTAATTGGTGAGGCGATCGACCGTTTCGGTAACCGACAGTCCGGTGTCCTCGTTGGTCGCGGGAATCCATTGCTCGTTTGTATCCATTCTTCCTCCCTTTGCCAATCAGTCCGCGGGCAGACTCATCCGAGCCTCCACAACGGCTGACCTTATGTTTTTTTGCGTTGTTTTGATAGGGGACGGGCCCTCTTGGCAGCGCATCCGGGTACAACGTAAGGAGGAACCTTGAGTGCAGTTCCTCTGACCCTGTCCGGTCCAATAAGGAGATCGCGGTGGATCGAACCACGAAGCCGGTTGAATCCGGCGTTGCTTCCTTCCTGCAGTGTGTGGGGGCACTCCGGTTGGATTCATTCTGATCCAAAACCTGCCTGGTTTGATCTCTTTTTCCGCTCCTTGAAGCGGCGGCCCTCCGTTGTTCCTTACCTATCTACGGGGGACAACCCTGGCAGTGAACTTCCGCTGCCCCCACTTCTCGTCACGAATCATGCCCGAGTCCGACCCGCCCGCTGCGGTCTCGAGGTGAAAATTCGCGAATCCTAGAGGACAAAGCTGTTCCCAAATAGATAGGCACCTGCACCTTGGCTAAGCCACAAGTGATTTGTCAAACCTAATCTGGAAGGGGAGGTGGGGAGAAGAGGCGAGGGCGGGCGGTGGGGGGCGTCCGAAAAGGAAGCGCTTGCCCATCCGGATCGGGAAAGCCTCCCGCAGAGGGCGCGGTGGCGTTTTCGAGCTGGCCACAGGGGAGGGTTGGTTCCATACTCTGCCTCCTCCTTTTTTTCGGGGGGGAGATATCCCGATTCAGCAGGCAGTACCTGGAAACGGCTCCGATGTGGCTGCCTTGCCCCTCCCAAAACACCTCTGCGTTCTCTGCGGGAGTTCTCCCCATCCGGATCGGGAAAGCCTCCCGCAGAGGGCGCGGTGGCGTTTTCGAGCTGCCTAAGGGGAGGGTAGGTTCCATACTCTGCCTCCTGCTTTTTTTCGGGGGGGGAGAGATATCCCGATTCAGCAGGCCA
Organism: uncultured Verrucomicrobiota bacterium; assembly: GCA_937875495.1. Classification (GTDB taxonomy): domain Bacteria; phylum Verrucomicrobiota; class CALLYA01; order CALLYA01; family CALLYA01; genus CALLYA01. The sequence continues at coordinate 8,407 of CALLYA010000328.1, read as the reverse complement.
AGGCAGTTCCTGGAAAGGGCTCCGATGTGGCTGTCTTCCCCCTCCCAATACACCTCTGCGTTCTCTGCGTTCTCTGCGTTCTCTGCGGGAGTTCTCCCCATCCGGCGCCACAGAACTTTCGTTGTCGGCCAATGAGATTTTCGGACGGGCTCGAGCAAGCGAGCGTTTAGGGGGTGGCGGCGGTGTGGACGTGTTGTAGGTGGATAGTCCATGCCGAATCCTGAGTCCCATCGATAGCGATTTCGATTTCGATTTCGATTTTTCTTTATCTGCGGACGGACGGGGAAGTCGTGGCACGGAGGAATTCGGACTCGAAAAAAATGGGTTCTGCTCCGATGATGGATGGACGGGCTTGATTGATGTCTCGAAACCAATCGGAGGTATGTCGCTTATGACTGCACGCGTCTATATCGCGCTTGTCACGTTCTCGCTCCTCGGTACCGCCTGCATGGGGCCGAGGATGAAGACGATTCAGTTGATGGATACCTACGATGCTGCGACCGACAGCTACACTTCGTGTCTGTCCATGCACGTGGTCGACACCGGGATGGAGCGACTTTTCTTTCGATATGCCATCGATGAAAACCGGTATCCCGTGTTGGAATCGATCGTGTGTGCGGGCACTGTCGTACCCGAGAGCGGGGTCCTCGAGCTTCGAGTCCAGCCCTTGGCTCAACCGCTGGAGGACAACCTCGCCGCACGGGTTCGGGCGGCGGAAAAGTCCCTGGCGGAGCGGATTGTTGAACGACAGCATCCCGATCCGCTCGAGACCTACCTGATTCCCGACGAATATGGAACACTTCCGACCCCGTGCATCTTCGCGCGATGACCCAACACCCGCCTCCGGTCCGGGGGCAGGCAGCATACAAGGAGTTGATTCCCCCATGGACACGATCCAGGCTATTCGTACCCGCCGCACCGTTCGCTCCTATTTGCCGCAACCGATCTCGAAGGAGGTCCTCGAAACCTTGTTGATGGCCGCGTTTCAGACGCCTTCGGCCTTTGACGAGCGGCCGTGGCATTTTCTCGTGGTGGATCAACCGGAGCGGTTGACCAACCTGGCCGATGCAATGGAGCATTGCGATATGCTGCGTGAGGCACAGGCCGGGTTCCTGATCTGCATCGATCCCAGCCTGGAAAAGGTCCCCGGTTTCGCCATTCAAGATTGTTCGGCTTGTGGAGAGAACGTTTTGTTGGCGGCGCATGCCATGGGAATCGGCGCGTGTTGGATCGGACTGCACCCTGTGGAAGAGCGGGAACGTGCGCTGCACAAGGTATGCTGCGTTCCAGAGTCGCTGATACCTTTCGCACTGATCTCGCTCGGCTACCCCAATGAAGACCTGCCCGCGATTGATCGCACGGACCCAACGCGCGTGCATTGGAACGAGTGGTGAATCGGGATGCGAGCCGATGAAAATAGGAGGCGCGCGCGTATGGAATCCGCACGTAAGGGCATGTCCCGGAGGGAAATCTTGTTTGCGATGCCGATCGGTTTTTTCGCAGGGCGCTCGGTCGTTGCCACCGATGCGATCCCGGTCCCCGAGGGCGGCCTCACCATCGGGGTCATCACCGATCTACATTTCGCCGTGAAGCCGACGGTCGGGACCCGGCACTATGCGGATTCCGAGGCCAAACTTGAATCCGCGTTGCGCTTTTTTAAAGATGCGCGGGTGGACGTCATCCTTCAGCTGGGCGATCTCGTGGATCAGGGCGCGAAGGCTCAGGAACTGGAGTGGTTGGGGCGGATCGCGGGGGTCTTCGAGCGGTCTGGGATCCCATGGCATTCGGTCCTGGGCAATCACGACTTGGCCACCTTGAGCAAACAAGATTTTTTTGGGGCGATCGGGCAGCCGGAGAGGCTACCGCACCATGCCTTCGTGCTGAAAGACCGGCTTTTCCTGCTATTGGACGCCAATTTCCTTGCCGACGGGACCCCGTACGAAGCGGGCAATTTCCAATGGACCGATACCTGGCTCCCGGATGCGCAACAGCATTGGATCCGCTCGGTGCTTGCAGAACACGCCCCGCGCGAGGCGATCGTTTTTGTGCACCAGAATCTGGACTGTGAGGAGGACGCGCACGGGGTGAAGAACGCGCCTGCGGTCCGGCGCATCCTGGAGCAGAGCGGCCGGGTCCGTGCGGTCTTCCAGGGGCACCAACACTCCGGTGGTTTGCGCACCATCAATGGAATCCCATACCACACGCTTCGGGCCACGGTGGAGGGTCCGCTCAGCGCTGCGGAGCGCTATGCCTGTGTTATCCGATGGGATCGAAATTGGGCAATGACCTGGGGTCCTTGAGCCGGGTGCCGATCAGAAGAACCAAGACGCCGAACACGCCCGAGATGAGGAAAAGGCCGTGGTAGCCGATGGCCGGAGTGAGCAGTCCGCCAAGCACACCGATCAGGAGCAGCGGGGAGAGGAGTGAATTGCTCAGGGCGAAATAGGTCGGGCGTTCGCTGGAGGTGCAATATTCCATCGGCATTGCGTTGAAGGTGATTGCTTGGATGCAGCGGTTGGCGCCCATGAGGATAAAGACCAGCCCGTAGAAGGTGAGACTGGGTGCGAGGATGGCCACCGCGGCCTGGATCAGCGTGAGCACACCGAAGATCAGGATATTGACCTTGTGGCCGAAGCGATCGGCCAGGTAGCCAAAGAGATAGGCGCTGGCGATCTGGCCGATCATGTAGATGCTGGTGAAGAGACCGGCGACATCGGTGCCCGATTCGAACCGCTCGACTCCGTGAACGGCGAAGAATCCGAACGAGATCATAGAGGCCAGCATAATCGCCTTGATCAGGAGGTATTGCCGGAACCATCGATCGCCGGTGAGGATGACCAAAATGTGGTCCTGGAAATAGGCCTTGAAATCACGATGCGTGCGCGTCTGGTGATCTTCCTCAGTGACAAACGCCAAGGTCGCCCAGGAGATCATCCAGAACAGGAATGTCAGGCCGAACAGGATCGCGAAGTTGTGGGGAAACAGCAGCTGTTTCAGGATGTAGGCCGCGATCAGGCCGGACACAATGCCGATCACTCCGCCGAACGCCTGGCGCAGCGCCAGGAGGCGTCCACGGGTCCGAAGCGGAACGGTTCCGGCCAGGAATGCGTGCCAGGCCGGCATGCAAAAGCCGGCGGTGAAAGCGGCGATCCCGATGAGGGTCAGAATAGGGGCGATCGCGCTGCTGTCGATCGTCGGACCGCGGACCATGAGGAGCCAGGCGACGGCGAGCCAGGGGACACGTTGGAGAAAGCCGCCGATCAGGACCCAGGTTTTTTTTCTGCGAACGCCTTCGACGAAAGGGGCGGCAATGAGCTGGGGGATGTTGTACCCAAGCTCGAAAAGTGCGAACACGCCCCCGACTGCCATGGCCCCACCGCCCAGCCGATGAATCAACACAGAAGTGACAATCTCCGAAGAAGTCAGAGAGAGTCCGGCCATAAAGAAGACGCCGTCCAGCAGATGGAAGATAAAGTTACGTCGAACGGACCGCTTCCGACCGATGTGCATCGTTGTTTCCTGAGGCGCTGCAGCCTGGCTCAAAGGACCGGGATGGAGTACGGCGGCGGGGGTGTTTTACCCCCACCGCCGTGGTTAGGATCTGACGGATGGAATGTCCGGCGAAACCATGATTTTGCGAACAGGGACTCAGGCGGCGCCGAGGCCCTTGAGCATGCCGCCGACCAGGTACGCGACGAAGGCGGCGAGCCCCCCGACCAGCAGCATCTCCAGTCCGCTCTTCCATGGATTCAGGTGGGTGACCAAGACCTTGGCAACGCCTAGGCCGAATAGGGCGACGCCGGACAGACCGAGCGCGATCGCGAAGGAGAGATCCGCGGCAATCGGGAAGACCAGCCCCAGGAAGTAGACCAGCAACGGTACTGAACCCGCCAGTACGAAAGCGACTAAGGTGGCCACGCCGTTGAGAAGCGGACTGCTCTCGTCCGGAAGCATGCCGAGCTCATCCACCATCATCGCATCCAGCCAGCGCTCCTTGTTCCGGGTGATCAACTCGGTCAGCTGCTCCGCCTCCTCCTTGGCGTACCCTTTGTTCTGGTAGATCTCGAGAAGTTCGATCCGTTCGCCCTCGGGAAAGTGATCGATTTCCCAGGCCTCTCGCTCTCGTTCCTTGCGATAGTACTCCTGTTCGCTGCGAGCGGAGAGAAAGGCACCGGTAGCCATAGAGAACCCGTCCGCCAGGAGATTCGCCAGGCCCATGATCAGGATGATCCTGGTCTCCAGATCGGCGCCGGCCACACCGCAGACCACGGCGAACGTGGTGATGATGCCATCGAGTCCGCCGTAGACGAAGTCCCCAATATATTGAGAGCCTGCCCCGCCGTGTTCCTCACTGGCTGCCTTGGCTATGGCCGACGGCTTATGCGCTTTGGCGGATCGCTCGTGGTCGCCATTGAGAAAGGCACGGCGTGCCTCTTCGACTCGTTTGGAGATCCCCATCGATTCTTCCCCTCCCTCAGGGCCGCACTCCAATCACTCCCGGATGATGCCCTTCAATTTGAGCGTAACCGGGCAGCCTTCATCGGGGGCGACGAGCAGGTTTTCAACCTCGTAATCCAGCGCGATCTCGGTTGGCTCAGCGGTGGCGTTGTTCTTTGCCTTGACCCGGACCAGGACACTCTTGCCGGCCGGAAGCGTGATCGATCCGGGCGACTCCAGGAATTCGGATGCCTCGCGCAATTTCAGACGGTAGGGGACCTCGCAGGCGTTGTGCACTTGCAGGTTCGTGGTCTGACCCGCGCGGAGATCGATCTCGCTGAACTTCACGGTGACAGTGGCGTCGAAAATGGCCTGGAGGAAATCCTCTTTGCCGATGATTTTGTCCTGGTGGTAGACGGCGGTCCGCGCGGCGGACAGGGCCTCGTGAATGCCTTCGGCATCGCGGCTCTTGGAGAAGACCAGAGTGACCGGACGATGCTCGCCGCTCATGGGTTCGAACGAATGGTCGATCGGGGGATGGACATCGGAGTTGGAGAGCATGGCGAGCCCATGCTCAAGACACCAGCGGTGGGCCTCCGGGTAATAGGAGGTGTGGTTGACGACCTCGATGCCGTGAAGGAGCCCCTTCTCCAACAGCATGGAATGCTCCTCATACCAGCGTGCGACGCCATCGGGCTGCTGACCGGTCCAGCCGGGATGGTTCCAGAAGATGAAGGCGCCCTGGTCGGCTGCGGCCTGCACGGCGTCTTCCCACTTGTCGGTCGCCAGCGCGGAACAGTCGGTCAGGAAGATGCCGTTGATGTGTCCGGGGGGCATTGCGCGGGTGATCTCCGAGCCACGAATGAGAATGACGTGGTTGTTGTCGGCAGTCGGCTTGGCAATCTCGTAGGGGCGGTCGTGCTTGGTCGGGATATCCCCGCGGTGCGGTTGATATTCGATATGGTCCGTGATGGAAATGGCGTCCAGGCCGTCACGCCATGCCTCGATTGGACGAACGGTCGGCCAGACGAGGCCGTCGGAAAAGACCGTGTGCATATGAAAATCGCACTTGAGTGTGTGGTAGCCGAGGACGTCTGGGATGGCGATTTCGGACCGGTCCATTGCCTTGGCAGGTGCGCTGCTCAAGACGCTCGCAAAGATCGCCAGGAGCAAGGCTTGGGGAAAGCGGTAAAATTTTTGGTCGATCACGGGAAGCATCCTCCGTGGGTAGAGTTGCGATTTCGGCGGCCACCCCAGGAAATTCAGGTGTCCAACCCCGGCAGCAGGTTGGCACGGGTGCCCGCAGGATTGACCACCCAGCCGATCGTATCGGCGAGGGGGGAAATGACTCGCTCCTGTGTACCCTGGCACCATGGAAAAGACAACCGTTTCCGTTTCAGCCAGGAATGGCCACGAAGACCCCAGAGAAGGGAACAGGTCGGAGGATACTGTGGCTGGAGAATTGGGTGTGGGGGTGAACGCAGCTGAGCGTTTGGGGTGGGGGTGGGGTTGTGAACGTTTGGTCATGCATATTCCAGGCCGAACCACGTGGTCCATCGATTCCGATTCCGATAGCGACCCCGATTCTCATTTTTTTTGGCCCTTGTCTTCCTCCTACTCCTACTCGTCCTCCTACTCGTACTCCTGTTCGCGAATCTGCTCTCCTCGCGCGTTCAAGCTCCGGCACACCGTATACGCCCACGCCGCGAAGTCTGGGGCTACCCGCCAGCCATCCAACTTCCATTCGCATCCTCGTGTACGGGAACGGGTACCGCTTCGCTGTGTACGCGTACGTTTCAGGGCCCAGCTGCTGGGCTGAAGGCCCCACTGGCTGGAGAATTGGGTGTGGGAGTGAACGCAGCTGAGCGTTTGTAAGAGTCCGTCCGAAAAGGCCATCGGGAACCACTCTGGTTCCGGATGGGGTGGCCTCCCGCTGAGATCGCAGAGGGCGCAGAGGGGGGGGAGAGGCGAGAATTGGCTGGGCGACGAAAACGGAAACACCGGAGCTGTTTTCCGCAACCGGCTTGGTCAGCAGGCAACGGATAACCCCAAACCCCCTCTCCAAAAAGGTTTGGATCAGGGTACGGCCCTAATCCACCCCCATGGCCAGGTCGAAAACGCCACCGCGTCCCCTGCGCCCTCTGCGGGAGGCTCTCCGTATGGGAAGGGGAGGTCAGGTTGGGAAAGCGGCTACCTTTTCGGGCGCCCCCCAGCGAAGGAACATTGCAGGCCGAACCACACGTCCCTTCGATCCCGATTTCGATTAATTCTGCATCTGCGGGTCATTGCCAACTGGGCCTACAACCTCCACCCGCCCGTTTTCATCGATCCAAATCGCGTGTAGGTTGTGCGACGATCAAAGGGGGAATTGAGCCCTTGATTGCTTGGAATTCGGCATCCTATGGGAAGGAGCTATGACCCATCGCCTGATACTTTTTTCTATCTGTTTCCTTCTGTGGCACGGGCCTGCCAAACCGGCTTTGGGCCAGGCCCCGCAGGTCCAGACACTGAACCAAGTCCTGGGTTTGGAGCTGTTTCAGGATCCTTGGCTCTGGGATGATTCCGCCGTGGAAACCGCGGGCCGGCTGAAATGGCCCAAGGAGTCCGAGACCACCGAAACCGAAAGCTATCGGCTCTATCCGCGCCCCGGATTGAGGGTCCTGCAAACCCGGCCTTACTCGCTCGCCCTTTACGGCCGAGGAACACGGGTCGAGCGCCTCTCCCTGGTGTTCGCGAACCGTGGTGACCACCCCGGCTTTCGTGACAAGGAGAGTTATACCCGCCAGGCAATCCAGGACTTCCGTCTGGCGCTCGAACGCGACATGCAGCTGATTCAGCAGCAGTTCACCCACCTGTTCGGTCCGCCGCAACGCCAAAGCTACGGAGACGGCAACATCAGGGAGCGCGTCTGGCGATGGGATTGGAACCAGCACGCTTTTTTGCTTCGCTCCCAACAGGATGCCCATGTGGCGCTGACCATCCTCCCAAGTTCCGAGGCAGACCAGGCCGGGCGGGCCAGCAAGACCGTTTCGGATGCCGAAATCCGTAAGATCTTACGCGCTCGGGTTGAACGCCGCCCCAACGGGGACGTCATCATCACCGACATTCCCATGGTCGACCAAGGTCCCAAGGGGTATTGCGGACCGGCCACCTGGGAGCGCTATCTGCGCTATCTTGGGATTCCCGCAGACATGTACATTCTCGCCAACGCCGCTCAAGCACGACCGGGCGGGGGGACCAATCCGGACCGACTCGCCGCCAGCGTCTATTCCTATGTCCGCCAGTTTGGCCGAAAGCCACGCCCCATTCGTGGTTCCACCGCCATCAAATACATCCATGGCTACATCGATGAAGGACTCCCCATCATGTGGAACATGGTCGTGGAGAAAAACCTCAACCGGCTCTTTTCGATCCGCAGCAACGCGCGAAAAAAGATCGAGAATCCTGCCGACTGGCGACGGGTCTTGGAGACGGGAAGACAGCAGTCCGGCTCGCTACCATGGGAGGTGGATGAGGCGCACACCTGCATGATCATCGGTTACAATAGCCACACCAACGAGATCTGTATCTCTGACTCCTGGGGCTCGCGTTACGCCGAACGCTGGATCACCGAGGAGGAAGCCGCGAAGATCTCCCTGGGCTCCCTCTCCATTGTCCAATGGTAAGGGGCGGTTTGGGTCCATTGATGGCCGCAGATCACCGAAGATTCGGAAATTATGGGATCCGAATCGGGGTCGGTATCGGTATCGATGGAAAGCATGATTCGGCACGGTAGCTTCCAGCGCAAAACGTCCACGCCCCCCCACCTCCCCAACGCTCGCTCGAGGCTATCCGAAAACCCCTTTGGGTCAGAACGCAAGATCTCCGGGCGGGATGGGGAGGACTCCCGCAGAGATCGCAGAGGGCGCAGAGGGTGCAGAGGATGACAGAGATGCGGAATTGCAGACACATCGGAGCTGTTTTCTCCAAC
>CALLYA010000327.1 GCA_937875495.1 uncultured Verrucomicrobiota bacterium | reverse complement strand
CTGTCTGCGCTCTGTGTCCTGCGGGTACCTACAGCGGCGCGGGAGCGCAAGCGTGTACACCATGCCCATCGGGCACCAACAGCGATGCGGGAGCACAAGCGTGCACCCCAGGGACCTGGACGAGCGAGGTGATTGTTGGACCGCTTCCGCTCACTCTTACGGCCTACCAACACGTGAGCGATTCGGACGGAGAATTCACGCAACCCGGCGGCGAGACGTGGCTGGCATTCCACGAAAGCGGGGCGGCCTTCCTGGTCGTAGCGACCGACGATGACGGGCTCAGCTACGAGGGTACTTACTCTGAGGTAAACGGGATCGTCACATTGAGCTTTGCCACGCCTGATTTCACGCGCGACGCAGTATTCGCATTCGATCCTTCGGCAACCCAAGTTACGCTTCCCTTCAAGGTGTTCGATGGTCTGCCTGGTTCTTCCACCTGGAAGAGGGCTGAGGAGGCCGAGCTCCTTCCGTTGCTCTTCGACCTCTTCTTCCAGGGCGCGACCTATGCCCGCGAAGCCGATCCTGTTTCTGCAATCGATTTCGCTGCTAGCCACGGCGACGCTCTCGCTGGCACGGATGGTAAAGGTGGATACTCCGAGCCGTTGATCGATAGGGTGGAGCGTATGACGAACGGTGTCACAATCTACTACACGGACCCGCCGCTAGGTGTTGATCCGCTCTTACCGCTGACGGTGCTCCTATTCTCGAATGTGCGTTTCGATGGGGCTCAACTAAGAATGTCTCCGTTAGCCTACGATCCGCGGGTTCATATGAACCTTTCCTCATCAAAGAATTCTAAGGACGATCCAATCTCACGTACAGCCGTATTCATCGCCCCGTTCTACTCGGCAGACGATCTGACAAGCTGGTACGATTTGCCCTATTATGCAGGGTACACACAGACGCCCGCGGCAGTGGGCCAAATCGAGCCACTTGGAGGCGCAATTCCCGAATGGGTGAATGAGCTAAAGCAGGCGGGCTATCGCTCGATAATTGTAAAGGACGCTGATGTCGACGTGGCTGGCCTAGTGAGCGCGCTTGTGCCGGGTCCGGGAATGGCCGCTTCGCCAGGATTCATGTTTATGCAAACCCACGGCGGAGAAAACATGGTTGCACTCGGAACCAAGCTTGATGACAAACGCCCGCGCGCGAGCCTCAGGGCCGAGCTTGCAAAGTTGAATCAATTCTACCCTGATCTACTCGCATTCGGTGGGGCCACGCTCCAAAATCCTCGCACCCTAAGAAGGATGTATATGACGTCTAACCGCTCGCCAAGCACCAAGCGATGGTACCTTGCGGTCACGCCGCAGTTCTGGGAGTGGCTGCGCGATCGTGGAGCGGATTTCAATAGGAGTTTTTTTTATTTGGCTGCGTGCCATTCGGGAGATGATGCTGAAGATAATCAGTCCGAATTTCCGGATGCGATTCGGGCTCGCGCGTACTTTGGTCACCGAGGCGTATCGGCCAATGTGCTCCAGCATGCTATTCTTGAGTACTTCATACGAAGTCTGGCGCGCCATACGCGAACCGCCGAGGAGGTCTACTACAATATTCTCCGCGTGCAGAATACAGGTGAAATGATCTACGAGGAGGATAGTCTACTCGACCGAAGGATTTTCTTAGCGGGCTTCGAACAGATGTACGACGCAAATAGCCTTAGAGGTTTTGGTTTGGTTGACGGTATTGTACGACAATGGAATTATGTTGAGGCTGGTTGGCTTGGTACTGGAAACATAAATCCAGAAGATTTGTGGTGGATTTTATTTGGTGCGCGATGGAATGGCACTGCTGTGAGTGGGGCCCAATCACTTAAGTATTGCTGGGATGAATTCTGGAGCAACGGTGATACGGGGGGGCATGTGGCGCCGGGCTGCAACGCGATGACTCCTGGTTGTGTTCCGACGCAGGAGGAAGTTGCCTATGCTTCTTATCTTCTGGCTGGCACGCCGGTTGTTGATTTTAATGGAATGGTGCCTTTTGCGCGCTTTACGCTCCATGATGGAGAGTGATGGGATGTGCGATGCAGTGAGACGAATAGGGGCTCTCGTTGTTCTCTTTCTCGTGTCTGCGGGAGCCGCCCCTTCTCCACCGGGAAGAATCAAGCAGGTGAATGGAATCCCACTCGCTTTGCTGAGCTCCGCGTACGTGCACGTCGAGGATTCGGGCGATGCCAGTCCAGCGCCCGAGCGCTGGGCGGTTCTCGTGTTTCACCCCAGCGGCGCCGCATTCCTGATGCTGGGCTCGGGCAAGCCCCAGGAGGACAAGGCCTATGAGGCGGCGTTCTTGTACGCCAACGGGGTTTTGGACCTTCGGTTTACGTCCCGAGAGTCTGCTCGGAGCGCGTCCTTCCCCCTCGATCTTGCCGCCTCCGAGGTGACGATGCCGTTTCGCGTCTTCTCGGCGGAAGAGGGGACCTCGAGATGGAAGCGGGACGGATCGGATGACCGGTTGCTCGACAACGTTTCCAGCCTTTGCGGTGCGATTGTGCTCGCGCGAAGAGTCGATCCGGATTCGACAACGGTTCTATTGGCCAAATATCTTGAGCCGTTCGTGCGACCTGCTGGCGGGCCGGAGGTCGACGTGAGCCCCGCACCGAGGATCCTTTCCATGACGGACTTCCAGCTCACTGCAGGGACGTTGGGTTTCGATTTGGAGCGGCCCGACGGCCCCGAAAGCTTTTCGGGAATTTTCCACTCCTGTTTTGCTGGCATCCGCAGCTACGGTAGCTCATCTCCTTGCTCTGGCAGAGCGAGGATGCGTTGCACTCGGAAAGGCTGCCGCTGCATGAGCGGGCAAAGGGGGGTCCGGGTAATCGCCGGCAAGACCACCGTGACCGGCTCCTGCGAGGGGCCGGCCATCGACCAGGTCATCAGCCGGAACTTGAACGTGGTCCGATACTGCTACCTCTTGTCCCTGTCGGAGGAGTCGAGGAGCACCGGAAGGATCACGGGTTCCTTTACCATCGACTCGAAAGGTGCCGTCGGCGAAGCAAAAGTCGCGAAGTCCACGCTGAACCAGAGCGCTATCGAGCAATGCATCATCACTCGATTGCAAAAGTGGAGGTTCCCAAAGCCGGAGGCCGGGGGCGACTGCACCGTCAACTTCGCATTTGATTTCAAATACGCGAAAGAGGACGAGTGAGTCCCTCGAAGCATGGCTGTCCAGACCGTTGGCGGTCGCTGATAGCCATGCCCCGAGCCCCAGACTTCCTGCGAGTCTCTTCGAGCGATTTGGGCCAGGCCGCCGCCC
>CALLYA010000326.1 GCA_937875495.1 uncultured Verrucomicrobiota bacterium | reverse complement strand
ACGTGCAGCAGCACGCCCAGGCGTGCTGCGAACCTCCGACCCTCGCGCGGGGCCTAGGGCCCACGCGCCGCAGCACGCGAAGTCGTGCTGCGCAATCGCGTTTAGCGCGCGATGACGCGGTAGAAGCGCTTGTTGTGCAATGGGGCGTCCGGGTCGAGGACAGTGGCCAGCCCAGTCTCGGGTTGCGTGGGGAGCTCCGTCATGACCGCCCAATCGTCCGAATATAGGTCGGTGCCGGTCAGGACCGTGTAAGAGCGGCCGGCGACGACCTCGAAGGTGATCCGCACGGCCCCGCTGGGGTCGGGTTCGAGCCCGACCACCTGCACCGCGATTGCCGGTTGAGTCACGCTCCAGGGGGTCCCTCCCCATTCCGTGCTCGCGCGCCAGTTGGCGGGATCGCTGAAGTTGCCACCCGTGTCGAGCACCTCGAGTGAGGAGCCGACTCCGGCCGCGGCAGGCGGCCAGCCAGCGCCCATTCCAAAGAGGAAGGCCGAGAGGATCCGGCCGGCGGCGTCCTTGAAGATCAGGACCTCGCCATCGTTCGAGAGGTTGCCGCTGAACTCGCCGGCCAACTGCCCTGTGGGCTTGCCATAACGATCAACAAAGGCCAGCTCGTCTTTCACGACCAGAACCGTCTCCCCCGGCTCAAGGGTGAGTACAGGGAATGAAAAGAAGACAGCGTTTTCCAGGGTCATTCCGCCCATGAATTCTGGATTAACCCCAAGATTGCGGATTTCGATGAACTCGAAATCGTCGTTGTTGAAACCGGAATCAGGCGCAGGCGGCGGGTTGTACATCAGCTCTGTGATCGCCAGTTGGGGAAGCTCATCAAAGATGTAGGTAAACTCCCCGAGTTCACTCCAACGCCCGTCCAACCGTGTGCGCGCCCGGATCATGGTCGGCTCGAGGATCGCAATCGTGTCACCGCCGGAGCCGGAACCATCCTCCGTCATGGCTATGATTTCCGCATCGAAACTGAGGTCGCTGCTGGTGGCATTGATCTGATGCACCTCCACAGCCAGCGAATTCAATCCGTTGATCACAAGCTCCGAAGGAATGGGGAACTCGTAGAATCGGTTCTCATCCTCACCCGCGACGGTCCCATTCGCATAGGTATGGAAGCCGATCTCGCCGGCCGGCATCAGATCACGGACCAGTTCCTGTCCGTTCCAGTAGACCACGGCACCGTCATCACGCTTCAAACGCAGGGTGTAGTTCCAAAGCCCCTCGGTTCGAATGTTGACCGACCGCCAGAAATACGCGGTCGGGTATTTGTCGCTTGGATTGGGTCCGTAGCTGATCTCGGTGACCTGGTTGTCGCCATACCCGAGTTCCGCCGCACCATAGGCCCAGGAGGTGTGGTCGAAATCGAGACGAATCCAGTTGTTCGGCGGGGCGTAGCCCAAGTCCCAATACCGCCAGTTGCTGCCCGCGGACAGAATGGTCGTCCAATCGGAGACCCAGCTGATGGCAATCGCGTCTGGTGAAATCTCACCGCCCGGCAGTCGAGGATCGCTTCCGTCGGCCGTGTAATAGACCACGCCGGACGGCGCAGAAAGCTTGACCTGTGTCCCTGGCTCCACGATTCCACTGCCAGGGACCGCCTGTGGCGTGGCCGGGAACTGGCTGTCCATCCAATCCGCCCGTTGAGCGAGCCAGGTCTTCAGCCAATCAATCTCCCCCTGCCAATCGGCCACTCGCGTAGGGGCTACCTCCGGCCAACGCTCGAAGTTGCGCACTTGCGCTTCCTGCAGTTCATCACGCATCGCGTCGATCGTTGCATGGATGTTCGCGTTGCTGAGCGGGCCGCGCCGCAATTCCTGCCACCGCGCAATGTATTGATCCCAGAAATCGGGATCCTGGAACAGGCGCTGCCACCATGGATACTCGAAATAGCGGGTGGCATCGCCCGTGCCGTTCCAAGTGTAAGGATCCGCGTCCCGCCCGTCATAACTCCCCATAGACCGATCGAAATCCCAGATGGGACCCATGGTCAGTCTCCCCTCGCGGGGGATGTGCATGTAGGTACTCAAACGCAGGGCGTCTACGTTTTTGGCGAGCACATTCAATAGGTGGTGATCGATCCATTCCTCGACATCAATGTATGCCCGATACCCGGTGAGCGGATCACGAAAGTTGGCGCCGTGAAGCACGTTGCTGAATTGATTGTAGAAACCGGTGAGCCACGCGCGCTGCTCCGCGGTGATCTCCTCCTCCTTCGGCTCAACCAATCCCATGGTCATTCCGGCAGCAAACAACCCGACGTCACCAGGGTCCAGGCGATCGATCTTGGTGATATAGCCGCCGGTCACGGCAGGCGGCAATCGATCGCCAGGGTCGAGCTCTTCAATATCCACACGGTCAGGCCCACGCTTGACCCGCTCCATCATGGCATACACACCCATGTAATGCTGGCGGCCGACCGGTTCCTTGCCTGAATGGAGGAAGACCTCCACGAATCGGGTCCGAGCGGCATAGGGTCCAACCTGGTTGCTCAAGGAGTAGATCAGCGTGTTGCGGATCAATGCCCGATCAAAATTGTAGGGGCCATACAGGATCCAATCCGATTCAGCAGGCAAACCCAACACGGGAATGTCCACATCATCACCGTACTCATCCCGGCATTCGAATCGGTAACTCTTCTTCGGCCGGTCGAGCGAGGTCGAACCATGCGTCTTGATCCCCATCAGCGTAGCAGCCTGCGGAGTGCTCGAGCCGGGCCGGGTCCGCCCGTCCGAACCCGGCTCCCACATGCAGATGAAGCCGTCCAACCAATAGTCAGGGACGAAAACTGAGGTATTGAAACCCATCACCTGCACGATCGGCAGGTTCGAGGAAAAATCGGATAAGTCCTCCCGCATCATGGAGTAGACCCTGCTCACCACAGGGCTCGGCAAATGGCCGGGGGCAAAGGTCCTGGCCCGAACACGGGTTGTGTCCTCGATCGGGATCGCCCCATTCGCCAATGGCGAACTCTCCGTCGGCAGCTTCCCATCCAGCGTATAACGCACCTCCGCCCCGGGTAGGGGTGCCCCCATTTCAAGTGCGAACGCCTGTTGAAACAGGCCGCTCTGCCTCGAGAAGATCGGAGGATCCGCGACCTCCGGATACCCAGGAAGATTCTCTGTGCCCGGGGTCGGCTCATCCATGTACCCGAGCACCGTCTCCAATCCACGCGTCAACCGCAGTCCAACCTCCAAAAAGAGCCCGGACTCATCGGCCGAGGCGTTCAACAGGTGCACCGCCAGTACGTTATCACCCGCCTGCAAGAGGCCTTTTTGGCCGGTCAGATCAAGGGTTTCACGCTCCATGGCCAACGCATCCGCACGGGCGGAATCCGCCGTCGACGTCCAGTCGCCCGCCTCTGCCGCATTGCGGCGCGCAACCTCGTGACCGTTCAGATAAACCGCCACCCCGTCGTCATAGCGCAGGTTGAGCAGGAGTTGGTCCCAATCCTCCGGCGCTTGCACCGTGAAGGGATAGCGACAGAACACCCCTGTACCAAGCCCCTTGAGACTCTCCGCCAAGTCCGTCGCGATCAGGCCCTCGAATGGCGGGGGCGGTGAGGTGAATTCGCAGCGCACTCGCCAGCGTAAAGCGAGGTCCTCCAGAAGGACCCATCCGGTGGGATCCTCTTGCGGACCGGTGGCGCGCGCGCCCTCGGCGATTGCGATCTCAAAAGAATCCCCGCCGCCGAGCTCGTAAAAATAACACTCAAACGGTACGATCTTACCGGCCGGTGAGACGTTTATCGTGCCCCATGTCCAGCTATGTCCCCGGGGGGCGTTGTAGAACAATGTGTCGTCCAAACCCGAATCGCCGTTGGTGTTGTACTCCTGTTCAAAGGTCAGGCCACCCAAGCGCAAAAGCCCGCCGTCGTCGCTGCCGAAGCCGATCGTCCACTCACCCACAGGGATGACCACTGAACCCGTGACCGAGACCACAAAGTCGTTGCCGTCGTACCCGCCGTTGTTGGAGCCGTCTGGATAGGGATCAGCCCCCGGAAACGTACCCTCGCCGCCCCCCATGTTGACACGGGAGACCAAGGTTGAGACATCCTGGAAAATCCCGATTTCGGTCTTGGTCCCGGCAAGGATCTCGCCGGCCTCCAAGGCGTCGTTGATCTCCGTATCGGCCATGGAATCGTCGGTACTGACCAATCGCGCCAACAGCCCGAGCACATTGGCAAGCGGTCCGTCCGTCGCATACCCGATCGGTTGAGCGCCCGATGCCCAAGCGGAATCGTCGAAACCGGTCTGGGCCCAGTCGGTGGCGGGGCCGGCGTCCAGCGCCTCATAATAGCGCATGGGCGAGGCATTCGTCACCAGTCGCTGGACCTCCCTCGATTCAGCTGAGCCAAATGAGATGTCCGGGTAGTGCCGGGGTAAAGGCTCGGCCAGCGCCCAGGCCACGGTGCGTCGATCCGGCATGACCAATAAGAGCGGCTCGCCCTCCTCGCTCAGGCGAAAATTGGTGTGCAACGGTGACCCGGCCACGCTCCGATCCTTTGCGGAAGCGAATACGACCAGACGTGCACCCGGCTCCAGGACCAGGTCCGTGGGAAACATCCACTGGTCCAAATCACGCGGATCATCCGTCAAAAACCAACCGGTCAGGTCGACCGGCGATAGCCCCTGGTTCTCGATCTCGATCCAATCGGAGTAATCCCCGTCTTCATCGGTCAGGGTAGTCAGGTTCCTGGCCATGAATTCCGAGACCACCACCCCCTGGGCAGAGAGCGCGTGTGAACCAAAGAGCCAGAACAGCAGCAGTAGGGGTAACTTATGCATCGCAAGGATCATAACGCCTGGACCGGTGGCTCGTTACAGGAAATCGCAACCTCCACCGGCCGCGAAAACGGCCGTTGGAGCCCGCAGCCGCATCGATCGGATCGCGAGGCTGTCCCCTATTGATTACTGCAAATCGGAGAGGGATCGCAAGACTCAGCGCTGGGTCAGGGGATGGATTCGGATGTTACGGTACGCCACCGGCCCATGGTCCCCCTGGAGCATCAAAGGACCCGTGGGCCGCTCATCCTGGAAGAGGGCGGCACGGGTCGGACCTGTCACCTCGACGTTCTCGTGGACCACCACACCGTTGTGGAGTACGCGTACGAACTTGGCGTTTTCGACCTTGTTTCCCGCCTCATCGAACCGCGGAGCCGTAAAGAAGACATGGAAGCTCTGCCACTCGCCCGGTTCACGGCTGGCATTGACGCGAGGTGGATGCCCCTCATACCCGGCCTGTTTTGCGTCGTCCCAACGCTGGTAAATCCCGCCGCAATCGGAATAAGTGGGATTCTCCACGCCAAAGCTGTCAAAGACCTGGACCTCATACCGGCCCATGAAATAGACCCCCGAATTGGACCCCTTGGGAACCATAAGCTCAATGTGCGCCTCCACATCGGCATATTCCCGAAGGCTCACCATGTGCACCGTTCGTCCGGCTTCACCGTTGACCATCAGCCCTTCACCATCCGAGATTTCAAAACGGCTCGGATCCTCTCGGTGGACCGCCACGGAGCCGGCCAAACGCCAGTTTCCCAGCGGCTGCTTCCATCCCTCAAAGGATGTCCCGTCAAAGAGACATAGCCAGCCGGGATCAGTCAGGCATTCGACTTCCTGCGGTTCAGAGGGCGGGAGGGCGGCTTCCTCAGCAGGAATTGAACCGGATTGGAGAGCAAGGATGAACACGCCTAAAAAAACATATGCCGTCTTGATCATTGGTTTCGAGGGCCTCGATCGAGAAGGAAAGGGACCCCAAGACCAAACCTCGGCATTCCCCGCCCTTGCCTTGTGAATTCATGGAGTTGATTCCGGCCGGACCAGCCGGCCGGAGCGATGCTCAGTAAACCATCAGTCGACCTTGAATGCCAGGCTGACCGTGACCTGATACTCCACCGGCTTGCCATCCCGAACCGCCCCGCGCATCTCCACCACTTCCCACCAATGGATGGCATGAAGCGTTTCCGAGCTCTTCTTCACCGCGTTGGCAATGGCATCCTCATAGCTCTTCTCCGAACAGCCGACAACCTGAATCTTCTTGTAGACCGAGTCGCTCATGTCGTGTCACTCCATTCAATAGGGGTCGTGATTAGATCCTCGATGGTCGGCCGAGGAACAGCCTCCCAGCCGGCCAACCGTAGCCATAACCTTGAACAGTTCCCGCTCCGTGACAACCCCGGGGCGGCCAAAAACCGGATCCGGAGAGCCTCCCGCAGAGAGCGCGGTGGCGTTTTCGACCTGGCGATGGGGTGGGTAGGTTTCCATGCTCTGATCCCTACCCCTTGGGGAATTTTTAGATATACCGTTTCAGCAGGCCAAGGCAGTACAGAAAACAGCCCCGACGCATCTGCATTTCCCCCTCCCAGTACCCCTCCGCGCCCTCTGCGATCTCTGCGGGAGTCATCCCCATCCGGACCCGGAGACCTTTCGTGGTGGCCCAATAGGGTTTTCGGACGGGCTCGAACGACAGGGCTGCGGGAGTCCCCACAGCCCTGTCTGTTTCATGCGAATCAGGAGCAACCCATGGAGGCGCCGCAGTTGTGGCAGCGGTAACATGAACCGTTTCGAACGGTGATGTGCCCGCAATTATCACACAGCGGAGCGTCCTGCTGGAAATGGGCGAAACTGCGGTCCAGCTCGTCTGCCGGCTCCGGTCGCGCACCATCACCAGTGATCTCGAGGTATTGGGGTACCGGCCGGTTCACCCGCTGCTTCGATGCGGCATCAGCTTCCGCCGCGATCTTCGGCAACTCAGGCTCGTGCGGCTCAGCATCGGCCAGCCCCTCGGAATCCGCAGAAGGGAACTCCTTTGCAAGCCACCGGAAGATGTAGTCGACCAGCGATTTGGCCAGCGGGATGTCCGGATTCTTGGTCCAGCCGCTCGGCTCGAACCGTGTGTGCGCGAACTTCTTAATGAAGGCCTCCAGCGGCACGCCGTACTGCAGCCCGAGGCTGATCGCGGTGCCGAAGCAATCCATCAGACCACCGATGGTGCTCCCCTCTTTGGCCATAATAATGAAGAGCTCCCCAGGCATCCCATCCTCATACAGCCCCACCGTCAGATACCCCTCATGTCCGGCAATTTCGAACTTATGGGTCAAGGACCGCCGGGTGAGCGGCATGCGTTTGCGCGGCGGGGCCTGGACAATCACAGGGGCGGGCTCGGTCACACGCTTTTCGCCGTCGCCTTCCCTGCTCGTGTTCAGCGGCTGGCTGCGCTTCGAGCCATCACGATAGATCGCCACCGCTTTCAACCCGAGACGCCACCCCTCCATGTACGCCTCCATGATGTCCTCGATCGTCGAGGCCTGAGGCATGTTCACCGTCTTGGAGATCGCGCCGGAGAGGAAGGGCTGCGCCGCTGCCATCATCCGCAGGTGCGCCATGTATTCGATCGATCTCGATCCATTCGCCGGAGGGAAGGCACAGTCAAATACCGGAAGGTCCGTCTTACGCAAGTGCGGCGCGCCCTCAATGGTGTCGGTCTTCTCGATGTAGGCGACAATGTCAGAAATCTCCTTGTCGCTGTACCCGAGCACCGTTAGGGCCTGCGGGATCGTTCGATTGACGATCTTCAGCATTCCCCCACCCGCCAAGACCTTGTACTTCACCAGCGCAATGTCGGGCTCCACTCCGGTCGTGTCACAGTCCATCAGAAATCCGATGGTTCCCGTCGGTGCCAAAACGGTGGTCTGGGCATTGCGGTAACCATACTCCGCCCCCAACGCAACCGCCTCGTCCCAGACCGCAGTCGCTTCCTCCAGCAACTCGGCGGGACACTTGAATTCGGGAATCCGGTCGACCGCGCTGCGATGCATCTCCATGACGTTGAGCATCGGCTGCCGGTTCTCCTCGAATCTCGGGAATGAGCCGAGCTCGGAAGCCACCTCAGCCGAGGTGCGATACGCCTCTCCACACATGATCGCCGTGATCGTTCCGGCATACGCCCGTCCCTCGTCACTGTCGTACGGCAGCCCCAACGACATGATCAGCGAACCCAAGTTGGCAAATCCCAATCCAAGCGGACGGAAATCGTGGCTGTGCTGGGCGATCTGAGCCGTCGGATAGCTCGCGTTGTCCACCAGAATCTCTTGCGCGATGATCAACGTGCGCACCGCATGCCGGAACCCCTCGATGTCGTAGGAACCATCCGGATTCCTGAACTTCATCAGGTTCAACGAGGCAAGGTTGCAGGCGGAGTCGTCCAGGAACATGTACTCGGAACAAGGATTGCTCGCGTTGATCGAACCGGAGTTCGGACACGTATGCCAACGGTTGATCGTCGTATCGTATTGCAGCCCAGGGTCGCCGCAGATATGCGTCCCCTCGGCGATCTTGCGCATCAGTTCGTCGGCCTGATACACGTCCATCGGCTCGCCCGTCGTGACCGCATGCGTCTGCCACGGGAGCCGCTTCTCCACCGCCTGCATGAACTCATCGGTCACACGCACCGAGAAATTCGCGTTCTGGAAGAAGATCGAAGCGTAGGCCTCCCCGTTGTAGGAGCCGTTGTACCCCTGCTCCATCAACGCCCATGCCTTTTTCTCCTCCTTCATCTTCGCCTCGATGAAGTCCAGGATGTCGGGATGGTTCACCTTCAGGCTCTGCATCTTGGCGGCACGACGGGTCTTGCCACCGCTCTTCACCACCGATGCGATCTGGTCGTATACCCGCATGAACGAAAGCGGACCCGATGGACGTCCGCCACCAGAGAGCTTCTCACGCCGACTGCGTAACGCGCTCAGATCGGAGCCCGTGCCGGAGCCGTACTTGAAGAGCATAGCCTCAGAGCTGGCCAGACGCATGATGTCTTCCATCGTGTCGTCCACCGACTGGATAAAACAGGCCGCCCCCTGCGGATGCTGGTAGGTGTCGTTCGACCGAACCGCACCCCCAGCCTCACGGTCGTAGAAATAATTCCCGGATGAGCCCCGAATTCCATACTGGTGGTAAAGCCCGACGTTGAACCAGACCGGACTGTTGAACGCAGCCCGCTGATTGACGCAGAGCCACGTCAGCTCACGGTAAAAATTCTCCGCATCGTCGCGCGTCGCAAAATAGCCGTCCGCCCAGCCCCAATCCGCCAGGGTCCGAGTCACCCGGTGAACCAACTGCCGCACCGAAGTCTCCCGCTCCGGAGTCCCCAACTCGCCGTAGAAATACTTGGACGCCACCACGTTGGTCGCCAACATCGACCAGTTGCGCGGCACCTCCACGCCCTTCTGTGCGAAAACCACCTTGCCCTTCTCGTCGGTGATCTCCGAATCCCGCATCTCCCATTCGATCTGCTCGAAGGGATGCTTTCGCGCATCCGCGAAGTGTAGGGCAAACGAAATCCCGCTGCCCTTTACCTGCTCCTTGAATCGGGCAAGACTCCCGCGGCTGATCCCCCTATCTTCCGCAGAAGCTTCCAGATCAATCTCCTTCCTGATTTCAACCACAGCTCTCCCCCTCGTTTCCCGAATTATTTCGAATGAATGCATTTCCTCATTGCCGCCCGATTGCCCGTGCGACCAACGCCCCCCCTAGGCCGGCCCTCCTGGAACCGAATAAACCCTATTTTTCACGGGTGCGCCACATGATCTTGAGGTCTCTGACCATAGAGACACAATATCTAGTGTTAGAGGGGGGATCAACAGCGAAATGATGTCTACGCGGATTTTTTCCCAAATCCCTTGCAACCAACCATCAGCAAGTGTCCAAAAACACGTAAGTCGACCCTGTCAGGAGCAAGCCCTTATTCCGCCCAGACCCGCGCCTCCAGGTGCGCCGATAACAGGTCCAACTCCAACAGAAACCCACGCCCCGGAATCCGCAGCCAGAATATTCCCCGCAATGGATGCAACGCAGCCGTCGGATCAGCCTCCAGCTGCCGCAAAACCCGGTCCGTCAGTACCACCCATCGGTCGTTCGCCAAATCGTAGATCTCCACCTCAGGCATTCCGGCCTGTAGGCCTGAATCACCAAGCCGAACCTTCAACTTCAGGGAAAGAAAATGTAACATCCCAGGCGGCAAATCTTTCGGTGTAACCTGAAGGATGCCGTCCCACAATCCGAGCGCCCCTGTGGCATACGGCGAAATCGGTCCCTCCCCCTCGCGTCCACGCTGCGGATACAGCTCGACCTCCCAAGCATCGCGCACGACCGCCTGGCCGATGATGCCGCGAGGATGCAGGTTCCGCCCCTCCAACACCCTACGCTCGACCCGCACAGGCAGTTCACCCCCGCCCGACACCCGTCCGACCCGCCAGCTCCCGGTTTCCCCTTCTATCGGACCGCTCCTCTTCCACCGAATGAGCACCGGCCGCGAGAACGGAATCGCCCCCCGAATCAGCTCTGCCAGCTCCCGGACCGGCCCCGGCCAGGACTCCGGCACTCCCCCCACATCCAGGGACCACCCACCTCCCAGTGGACCTGAGCGGGCAGGCCAGACCTGGTTGTGATACCCCAACAGAACCCAGTCACCCTCCTCGGCTCCCAGGTCCAATACCCATCCCATGCCGGCCTCCCAACGCAGTCCACACCCGACACGCGCCTCCGCCCCGCCGCGCCCCGGCAACGCGAACGTCACCGAATCGTTGGCACCCACCACCAACCCATCCGTTCTTCCGGCACCACCCTCCGTGCGCGTGCTCCATCGCAGCTCCGGCAGCGGCGGTAACTTATCCTGTTCGTCCTCATTCCACATCGACCAGACACGCACCGGTACAGCCACGCCCTCCTCGGCTTCCACATAATAGCGGTCCGGCACCGGACTCTGCACATGCACCATCGTGCGCTCCCATACGGCTGTCCCGCCGGCCGCCCCCTGCAACAGCGATAATTCCCGCACCGCCAGATCCGCAGGCGGTCCTCGCCGAAGGAAGACCAGGCCCAGTGCGATCGAGAGGACCGGTAGGACCGCCCAAAACCAGATCCGTCGCCGGATCAGCCTGCAAATGAAGTAGAGGCCCGGAAGCACCACGCCGAGGTACCCGACCAGAAGGAGCCCGACCCGCTCGCGCGTCGGCAACAGCGCCAGGGCGTTGCCCTTCGCCCACATCAAAAAACTCCCGGCCTGCCCCACCTGCAGTGGATTGATCTCAAATCGGTCCGCCTCACTCATCAGGACCAATAGCAGCAGACGGCTGCCAACCCACTGGGACATTCCTCCCAAGGAAGGAGAAAACGCCCATTGCGTCACACGCCCCAGCCCGAGACGGGCCACAACCAGACCTGCGGAACGGTCCGGGAACAGCCAGGAGCGTAGTGCCTCCCCCTCGAAAGCAGGATCAGGCACCATCCGATACGCACCAATCCCAGGCCCGGCGACCCATGGCGCCACCGCATCGCGTGGGAGCCAGGCCATGGCGATCCCAGGCCGCAGGGTGGAACTCGCGGTGTACTGCGCCGGGAGCAGGCCCTTCAGAATCTTGTCGTTCTCCCCCGGCCAGGTGCTCCCCGGCGCGACCATCAGGTGTCCCCCCTGCAACACCCAATCCCGCAATGCCTTGATCTGCTCCTGCGTCCAACCAGCCCAGCTCTCACCCTCCAAAAAGATGACGTCGACACCACCGTACTCCTGCCAGCGCTTCGGGATCCTGTCGCGATCCGTCAAGGCCCGGGGGACAACAATACGCTCCAATAGGGGCAACCCCTTTTCCACGGTCCGCATCCACTGACCCGGCACCGACTCCGGCGCACTGTGCAGCACAAGTTTCGCGTCCGGATGGGAACGTACCAACGGGAGCGTCGTCGCATACTCGCCGGTGATTCCTTCGTTCCACAACAGCTGGATCCGTATGTGCTGCACATTCTTCGGAACAAAGACCGCATCGCGAAACAGCTTGATGGAGCCGGGTGCCAGTTCAACCGGATACTCGAGCGCAAGCGCACCCCGCTCGTGCTCCGGTACCATGAGGCCCTCCACGATCAGCCGCCCACGAACCACCACCTCTTGATCGTTCTGCAGCCGAACGTGAAATGGAATCCAACCCGGCACCCGTGCCCGGGCAACCCCAGGCTCCCAACCGATCTCAATGTCGGTGCGTACCAACTCCGGAGCAGACTCCTCCACATCGTCCGCCCCATCCACCCGTCCGATCCCGATGGTGACCAGGGCGCACACAACCCAAGCCGCCAACCATCGCCGCGCGTGGAGGCACCGGTGGCGGAGACCAAGGAGCCGTGGCGCTCGGCCCAATCGGATGTCCATTTTACTCATGATTGCCCGGATTCACATGGCACGCCGAGGATCGGGTCATTCAGGCGTGATCAGCTCGGTCTCAACAGGCACTACCGAATCCACCGGCTTCCCCGCGATCAAATCCAAGGCGGCCTGAAGCCCAATGGCACCCATCGCCTCCGGGTTTTGCTCCACCGTACACTCCAACGCACCCTTCGCCATCGCGTCCCGCGCCGCCTCCAGGTTGTCGTATCCAGCCACCTTTACCTGCTGCTGCTTCCCGGCCGCCGCAATCGCCTGGATCGCCCCCAACGCCATGCTGTCGTTGGCACAAAACAGACCGGCCAGATCAGGGAAACGCTGCAGAATGCCGTTGGCCTTCTCCATGGCCATCTCCGTCTCCCACTCGGCTGATTCACTCGCCACCAGCTGCACCGCGGACCCGGCCTCCTCGACGGCCTGCATGAAGCCGCGCTTGCGCGCCTCGGCATTGTCCACGCCGCGAATCCCCTCCAGAATCGCGATCTCACCCTGATTGCCCATACGCTCCAAGAGATGCCGCGTCGCTTTGTACGCGCCCGCCGCGTTGTCCGGTCCCACAAAACAGTGCACCTTCAACCCCGCCTGCCCCGCAACCTCGGCATCGATCTTGTTGTCCAGGTTGACGATATAAATGCCCTTGCTCTGCGCGCCCATCAAGGGGGCCACTACCGCCTTGGAATCCGCCGGTGCGATCAGTATCGCATCCACACCCTGCGCAACCATGTCCTCAATGAGCGCTGCCTGCTTGTCGAAATCGGTCTCGCGCTCGATCGACAAGACCGTCAGCTGCGCGCCGGTCCGCTCGGCAGCCTCGCGCGCGCCTGCCTCCATCCGAGCGAAAAACGGGTTGGTCCGCGCCTTCATCACCAACGCGATCCGCGGTCCGTTGGTGGAATCCTCCCGACCACCACAGCCAATCATCAACCCCGCCACCACAGCCAGAACCATGCAACCGGTCGCCACACACATCGTTCGTTTCACGATTCAATACCTCCGTCAAAAAATGGATCCACAAAACCCGCCACATCTTCTAACATGAACCCACTCTCGAACAAACCTCCAAAGTTCCGGCCCCGGGCCTAGGCCCGGAGCCGGAAGCCTGATGCCTGCGGGCATCAGGCGAGGTCGGAGGTCGGTTTCGGCCTAGCGGCCGAAAGCCTGAGGCGGACGCCTCAGGCAGGAGGTCAGAGGTCCGCTGTGGATGAAGAAATGACAGCACGATTGAGAACGTTGAGCCCATTGATGACCGGAGGTCTTCCACAGAGGCGCGAAGG
>CALLYA010000325.1 GCA_937875495.1 uncultured Verrucomicrobiota bacterium | reverse complement strand
CCGCGCCCTCTGCGGGAGGCTTTCCGGGTCCGGATGGGGAGGTCAGGTTGAGAATACGGCTACCTTTTCGGACGACCTCTAGTCTGTATGGCGCCTGGCTCTCTATGTACCGCTCAAACCCTGTTGCCGGGCACAATAATATGGTTGCGGTACCCGGTTTCCCCTGTCCGATTCCCATCACGCGTCCATTCGATACCGATACCGACCCCGACCCCGATCTTGCTTCGCCATCGACCTTTTCGGACAGCCTCAAGTTACATTCCACTCCCAACCTCTTCTGCACACCTGTCCCTACCCACTCAGCATACAGGTTGGCAGATTGAAAAGGGAAAATACTGGATTTTCTTATCCGAATTGAAGAGAATATGCTCTCATATAACTTCGTTCATGAACTCGGGGGATGGAGGCTCGCATAGCCATGGATACGTCACATCGAATGCTCAGTTTGAATCGGGCTTGTCGCAACCGCATCACAACATGCAAAAGTGCCCGATCGATCGGCATCATCGCACTTCTTGTATCATTCTGTCTCACACCAATCGGCTCGGTTTCAGCAGGGCTGCCTGATGGTTGGCGCTATGAGGCCACGTTCCCAACCGGCGCCAATATCAACGCCGTCTGGGCCGCTGCACCCAATGACGTCTTTGTCGGTGGGGACGGCGGCGTCATCCTCCGATGGGATGGCACCACTTGGCACACCATGAACACTCCCTCCCAATACGATATCAACGCAATCCATGGGACCGGTCCCAACGATGTCTGGGCCGTCGGCGGCTACAGCCTCCATCAGGACACCGCAAAGCGCTGCCTCATTCTTCACTACGACGGAAATCAGTGGAGTGAAACCACCCCGCCGGATTATATGGGCTGGACCTACCCACTTGTCGCCGTTCACGCCGTTTCCGCCAACGACGTCTGGGCATTGCCGCACACCGGCCCCACACCTGTGCACTGGAACGGGACGGATTGGGAATTCTTCCATATCCCACTGGCCGTCGAAGGCTCGCTCTATACCGTCTCCTCTGTCGCACCGAATCACCTGTTTATCACCGGCACCCACGGTCAGATCATCCATAAAACCGGTGACACTTGGACCATGGAGCAGAGGACCGAAACCGGAAACATTTCCACCAACTTGGTCATGACCTTCTGGGCCGCGGATATCGATCACGCCTTCGCGGGTGATAATTACGGCGGACTCTACCGGCGCGAACCCGATGGCACATGGACCGATCTCGGCTTCGGCGACGGTATGTTCGGCGATAAGTCGATCCGCGCACTCTGGGGCAAGTCCGGCTCAGAGATCTTTATGATCGCGGACCGGGGTTATCGATTCTGGGATGGGCTCATGGAGACTCCTGTCGAAATCAGTCTCAACCCAACCATGCGCGGCTCCTGGATCAACGCGCATGGCTCAGGAAATCTCATCTTCTGCATCGGTGCCAACGGCCTGATTCACGAGATCAACGTCGAATCAAACCAATCCGGCGTCGCATCCGCCCTGGCCACCGGCGGCGGGAATGTCCTCGGAAGCCCCTCCGTTCCACTCAGAATCAACGGCACCTGCCCCTACGGCGACTCCTGGTTCCTGGTCTATGGTTCCAACCTCTGGCGTCCCGAGGAATCCCCGCTCTATATCTTCGACGGTCATATCTTCCGCCCATTTCCGTTCCCGGTACGCCCTGAAAATATGAGCGATGAGCCCGAGATCACTGCGATGATCGTCAATAGCACCAGTGATATCCTGATGGCTTGGCGCAATTTCTTCACGTATGGCCAAGGCCTTCACCGCTGGACCGGCGAGCAGTGGGTCGAAATCACGACCCAATACGGGGGCGGACTCGGCGCAGTCGAAAGAATGTGGCAGGCCGATAACGGCGATCTGTTCGCTATCACCACCTACCAAATCTACCGTTTGCCATCCGGTTCCAATACCGCGGAGCCGCTTTACGCCCTGCCCGATGAGCTCCTCTCCACCGTCTACTTCACCTCGATCTGGGGGCGCTCCCCCACCGAAATCTATATCGGAACCGGCGTCGGAACCATCTATCGCTTCGACGGCACCACGGTCCACCTGGAGAACACACCCGACACTGAACTCGCCATCGGCTTCATCTGCGGACGCGACAACGATATCTACGCCCTGGGCGATGAGCATCTGGCCTGGAAACGCGGGACATCCGGCTGGACCGTCATGCCCGGTGTCGATGGCGCCGGTGAAGACCCGTTCAATGGTGTCATCGCCACGGCGGACGCTGTCTACGCCACTCAGGCAACCAACAGCAGCTTCATCGGCGGCGGCACCGGTTTGATCTGGAAGTTCGTCGGCAATCAGGCAACCATCGTCGCCCAAGGTTTATCCGGCGCTCCCGGGCATATCGTGCAAACCAATGACGGTTCCTTCTACGCAGTGAACAATTCCGGATACTGCGTCACCAACCGCCCGCTGCCCGACGGTTTCTCCATGCAACGCGTCGATTTCAACACGCCCGAATGGCAACCGATCGGTGACTCCGGTGTCGCCGTCATGCCCCATGCGGAAATAGAGTCGCGCCCCCTGCTCACCGCATGGCAGAGCCAACTCGATCTCTCCGCCTTCCCATTCGGTTTACCAGAAGACGAAACCTGGACCATCGGTACGCAACAGTGGGTCCTGCAGCAGGACCGCCAGTGGGACGGCACTTCCAGCCTCCCGGCAGTCCACGTGCAGTTCCATTACACCGCTGCAGAACTTCCCGAAGGTGCCGCGCCAGCCCAGGCGACCTTGCTCCGAAATCAAGGTGGCGATTGGCTCGAAGTCCCCGCTGCCACAAACACCCAAACAGCCACCATCGCCAGCCTCGAGCCAACCGATTTTTCATCCTGGATCCTAGGCGTCCAACAGGGCTCCCCCGAGCCGCCCACCCTGCAGATTGAATCCGCCGGGACCAATCAGGTGCGCCTCTCATGGCCCACCACCGCCACCGGTTTTCAGTTGGAATCAGCTCAATCCCTCGCCGGTTCGGAATGGTCCCCGGTTCCCAATCCGCCAACCCAACAGGGCGATGCCTGGGAGGTCATCCTGCCGGCCGATGGCAACAGCACCTTCTTCCGGCTGGGCCGGCCGTAATGACATAGCGTGAGCCCATCCGAAAAGCTGGAGTCCGTCCGAAAAGGTAGCCGCTTTCCGGACATGCCCCCCCCATTCCCAACCGAAGAGCCTCGCGCAGAGGCGCGGTGGCGTCTTCGACCTGGTTATGGGGGTGGGTAAGGTCCATGCCCGTGATCCTTGCTTTTGTTGGGGGGAATTTTGGTGAAATCCGTTTTGGGCAGACCAAGGCAGTTGCATAAAACCGCTCCGATGTAATTGCATCCCCCCCTCCCAATACCCCTCTGCGATCCTTGCGCCCTCTGCGATCTCTGCGGGAGTCCTCCCCATCTGGCCCCGACCCCGATCTTGCTTCGCCATCTACCTTTTCGGACAGCCTCCAGCCTTGAAATCGGCCGAGCATAAAAAATGCCACCGCCTCGGACCCCTACATCGTCCGAGGCGGTGAGCATGCACACCAACAGTTCATCACCCTGCCGCTTGCCTCATAGCACAAGCAGGACCTCCTCACCCGAGGTCAGATCGGTGTGGCGCAACTCCGCACGATAGCTCCTCAGATCGACATGCAGCGCCGCATAGTGTCCCGCATGCTCCCAGGTCAGTCCCAATTGGTCCTCCGGCGTCTCCGCAATGGTGAAGTTCCCCTGAAACGCCGGGTGGTTGCTCCTGAACTCCATCAGCTTCACGAGCCGTTGCACAACCGGCCGCTTGAACTCCTCCTCAATCTCCTCGACCGAGTAATTGTGCCGGTTGATGTCACGCCCGTTTCGCGTCTGCTCCAACAGCTCGGTGTCGTTCTCGCCCGCTAATAAGCCGACATAATAGACCTGCGGGATGCCGGGACTGAAAAACTGGATCGCGCGCGCTGCGATATACGCGTCGTCATTGCTGCTCAAGGCCGAGTAATAGGTGCAGTTGATCTGGTAAATATCGAGGTTTTGATACTCCGGCCCCGAGTAAACCTTCTTGGCATTGGATCCCTTCGTATACAGCGTCTCGATCGTCCGCTCGATCTCATCGTCGTCCATCAGGCCCACGACATCCACAATCCCTATCCCATCATGGGTATCGAGCGTTGTGAACTGCTTGCGCGGACAGATCCTGAGCCATTCCAACAGCCGCTTGTTGGTGTGCTCAAACAGCGTGAATAGCGTGAGCATCGGCAGCGAAAAGTCATAACACCAGAACCCATGCTGGGAGAGCTTCTGCTGATAAGAACTCTCCTCATGAACCTCCGGCAGGACATCCACACCAAACGGTGCGACACAACCCTTCAACCAATCGAGCAACTCCCAAACCGCCGGTTCCAGAAAATAGCAGTTCGTTCCTATCTCAACCGTCGTGTAGGCAAACGCGTCCAACCGAATCATCTTCGCTGAGGTGCGCGCCAGACGAATCAGCACATTCCGCATCAGACTGCGCGTCAGCGGGGAACTCCAATCCAGATCGATCTGCTCATAGTCGAAGGTGCACCAAACCCGCTCAATACTGCCGTCCGGCCGCTGAATCTCGAGATAGGGAGGACGCGGCTTGCGCGTGTATACCTTTGCCAGGTCGTCATCGCTGATTCCGTCCGGACCGAATTTCGAGAAACTCAAAAACATGTCCGCATAGGCGGAGTCCGCACCCTTCTCCAAGTAGTCCTGAAAAAAGACCGATTGCCGCGAAATATGGTTCACCATGAAATCCACGGTCAGATCAAAATCCGCCCCGATCTTTTCCACATCATCCCATGTCCCGAACTGGGGATCCACCTCGTCATACGTCGAAGGCGCGAATCCACGGTCCGCCGATGAGGGGAAAAACGGCAGTATGTGAACCCCGCCAACCGCGTTCATGAGAAACTTCCTCAGACAATAGTGCAACGTGAGAAGGTTGCCTCCCATGCTGTCCGGATATGTGATGATTTGGACTTTGTTCTGCAAGGTCATGATGCTGTTTCCGAGATCTTCTTCCTTATTTCGTAGTGCTCTATCCCCTCAAGGATCCCACCGGCACATCCGGATTCGGCAAAGTATACCTTCCGATTCCCTCTGAATGGCTCGAGTTCGCAACTGTAGTTGCCAACGACTACGCCTGCCAAATCACCCCGAAGCATTTCCGCATCGTTGCCCGAATCCCCGGAGACGATGATCTGCGACAGCGGGATGTCCCACTTGTAACTCAGATACCGAATCGCTTTTCCCTTGGACGCGCGATACGGCAAAATATCGAGAAACTGCTCGTGCGAGTATACCAGAGTATAGCGACAACGGTTTTTCTGCAGCAGATCATGCACCTCGGTCAAGCGGTCCTTACCGGGGTCCATATTGTAACTGAGCTTGAACTCCCGCTGGTTCTCAGGCGCCTGATATTCCAAAAATTCCAAACCGGTCAGCAGGCTATAGATCTTTTCCCGGTCCCATTGGTTCGAGAGATGCGCCCGCCAACCCTGGTCCTCATGCCGAGCTGCGCCGTAGTATATCTCCGACCCAACCGAGGTGATCATTAGATCCGGTTCCGGGAGGTCATACTCAGTAAGGATCTCGACCGCAGACTCCACACTCCTGCCGGTCGCAATTCCAAATCCAATCTGCTTTCGGTGCTCCCGCAGAAAGGCTACCAACTCCGGCAGCCGGCTGTTGTCTTCCCCAATCAACGTATTATCAATATCGGTGATCAGGAAATGATCCAGCTTGGCCAATCGACGACCTATCGCAGAAGGCGCCGAATCGTCTGTTTTGGCGGGTACATTCTGCCCTATAACCCTATGGATCTCGGTCAAGTACTGCTTTGCGTGTGTCACCCAGGTGTAGTGCTTGCGCACGTTCAGGATCCCATTCTTGGAGTACTTCTCCCAAAGGTCAGTGTCTGAAATAATGGATTTAATGGCAGCCGCAATCGCCTTGGTGTTGGTCGGATCCACCAAGCGCCCATTCTTGCAGTTGGCCAGGATGTCGCGCGGTCCGCCATCGTCCGTCGCCACCAGCGGTAACCCCGTCGCAGACGCCTCCAATAAGGTCAGCCCAAACGGCTCGGTCAAGGCCGCATTCACAAACACACCCTTGGTTTCCGCCGCAATGCGATAGAGCTCCGGTACCTCAACCTGGAAATCGTGCCGCTTCGGGATCGCCATCTTCCCGTAAAGATCATACTTGTCCATCAACAACAGCATGTCTGTGAGGACCCCCTGCTCGTTGTCCTCCATCTTGGTGATGTCCTTGCGAATGCCCGCGTAAATCGCGAGATTCGCCATCGCCTGTAACTCGCGGTCCTCACCAAATGCCTGAATCAGGCCGGAGATATTCTTGCGTTTGTCCGGCCGGCACAAGGCCATCACCAGCGGCTTTTCACCCGTCTTGAAGAACCTGCCCAGTTCACGCAGAATCGAGGCGTGCGCGTGCAATACCTCCTCGTCCGCCTTCGCCTCAGGCAGCAGGCTGTGGTAATAGGGATAAAATTTCTCCAGGTCCAACCCGGGCGGAATCACGCGGTAGTCAGGTCCGTTGCGGTTCTCATACTGGCCGTACTGCTCCTCAACCTCCTGGTTCGTACTCGTGATTACCATGTCCGCCGATTTGAGGACCTCCTCCTCCACCTCAATCCGGTGATCAATCGCGTAGCGCCGGTTGATCTTCTCCTGCGTCATCCCGTCATGCAGCAATTTCTGCAGCTTCGACCTGCCCAATGAATGCCCCGTAAAGATAAACGGAACCCCAAACAGGCGGCTCATCCACATCGCTACATAGCCCGCATCCGCATAGTGCCCATGCACCAGGTCAGGCAGCCGGCCCTGGCGCTTGATAAATTGAACCGATTTATCGATATATTCGTCCAGGTACTTCCATAAAAGTTCTTTACGGATGTATTTCTGGCCACCGCACGAGATTCGGACGATTCGGAATTTGTCGGTCACTTCCTCGATCGGACGGTTGTAATCATCCGATACCGTCTTGTCATTGATCCGGCGCGTGAAAAGATCGACACGGCCAACCTCCGGATTCTTCGATAGCTCAAGCCCCTCCTCCAAGACATACTTGATCTGACCGCCGGTATCCGCGTCCCGCCCCATCTCCAGCTTGTCGCTGCGAATCAGGCCGTGAAGACTGAACATCTGAATGTATAATTTGTCCGTTTCCATCTCAAAAACCCCCGTCTGTTTCAACTCTCGCAATATTTTGGGCACCGCATTCGCACAGGCGCGCTTCCACTGCCGGCGCCTAGGCGAGATGAAACAATCGAGCTACAGTCTCCTCCCCATCCTGCAGCTCATTCATAGGTCCATCTCCTCTCCCGGAATATTTTTTTTGAGGTCTATCTTAACCCAATTGATGTAAAGATTCCAGCCGCAGCAACCGCCGCGACCACGCCACTCCCGTACCCTCTTGCCAGAAGTCGTCCGAAAAGGTATCGGCTTTCCCATCCGAATCCGGAGAGCCTCCCGCAGAGGGCGCGGTGGCGTTTTCGCCTGGCCACAGGGGTGGGTTGGATCCATGCCCTGATTCAAGCCGTTTTATTGGGGAACTCTGGGATGATGGATTTCCTGATGGTTAAGGCATTTACGGGGAACAGCTCCGATGTATCTGCATTCCCCGCCTCCCTATTCCCCGCCCTCTGCGCCACCGCGCCTCTGCGAGAGTCCTCCCCATCCGGAACCGGAGAGCCTCCCGCAGAGGGCGCGGTGGCGTTTTCGCCTGGCCACAGGGGTGGGTTGGATCCATGCCCTGATTCAAGCCGT
>CALLYA010000324.1 GCA_937875495.1 uncultured Verrucomicrobiota bacterium | reverse complement strand
GGATCGGTCGCCCGCGCGATTCCGACGAAGCGCGCGAAAGCAGCTTCGGCTACTCGGCTGCGTCGCAGGTGGCCGTGCGGAATGGCCGAGACAGGCAGGCCTGCGCCCTCGCCGGAACACCGCGGCATGGCGACCAAAAGGCTCACGCCGAGGGCTAGCTCGCGGCTACGCACGCTCACCGCAGGGACACGAGCGGTTGCAAAGGACCGGCGACAGGCTCGCCGCCTACGCGGAATTGCAACGGCGCGAAATGACGGAGGAAATGTTGCTGGTCGATGGGTCGCGGGCGGGAGGCGCCTTTGGCAATCGCGGTCTACTCGGCCGTCAACTCAAATTCGGCCTCGGCGCGACCGATCTCTCCTGGTGGGCCCCAAAGTGTCACGCGCGCAAGGCATTTCATGACTCCTGCCCGCTCGACCTCGATTGCGGCAAAGGGGAAGAAGACTGCGCGATCGTGAGGACGCTGGGGGTCGGTCATGCAATGCGAGTCGTCCCATTCGAGGTTTCCAAAGGTGTGCCAATGGAGACCACGACTCTGGAGCGGCGTCCCGTCCCTCTGATGAAGGCTTGTTCGAATGAGCGTACGCGCCGGTAACGAAGCTGGATTCAGCCGAAAGGAAACTTTTAGTCCAGCCTTTCCATCGACTTTGATCGGCTTCTTCACGATGACGCGGCTCACTACCGGTTCAGGAAAGGCCATTCGCTGGGCGGTACGCCAGTCGTCCAGGTGTTCCGCGACAACTTCGATGTGGCGGTGCAGTTTCGCCAGGCTCTCCTTGGCGCCCTCCTGATCCAGGATGTCCACCATTTGTTGAAGCCGGGCGTTTTCCTGGGTTACCTGAAACTTACGCAAAGCCAGAAAGCCCTCGATCAGGCCGCCATAAACATTCATCTTTGCCAGAGCGGCTTCGACGCAGATTTGCGCCGCTTGCTGGTGCGCGCGGGCGATGACCTGTGTCAACAGAGGTTCGAAGTGGCTCTTCCTCCAGAATTTCTTCGCTTGCCGAGCAAGCTCCTTAGGGTCGTTCCTTTCCTCTTCGTCCAGGTTTGCCAGGTCCGCAAAGTCGCGGAACCACGATGCGTCCTTTACGTCCCGAACATCTTCACCGGATTGAAGGGACGTCAACAGGCGGCTCGATAGGTATCCCCAGCGGGCCGAAGCCGGGAACACCCGTTCCTCCTCGATGTCCAGCAGAGCCTTGGTCACGAAGGTTCTCACCTCCGCCTCGCCCATGCTGTTGGCACTATGTAGGTCGAAGCGGTTGACCAGCGCGAAAGTGCGGTCGACCAACTGCGACGACAGAACGGAAAGGGCGCCTCGCACCTGCTCGTCGGCGGTGGAGAGCAACTGGGAATAGTCAAGCACCGCCAGGACTGCCGATGCCTTCTCAAGCTGCTCCTTCATGATGTTGAACAGGGCGTCGCCCTGGCCAGCCTCGTTGGGGCCGGGGGTGTCCATCAAGGTCAGACGGCCAAGGCCACCGCCCGTGGTCTTTGCCAAATGAGTGAACTCGACCTCGATGACAGGTAGTTCATGAATCTCGTCATAATCGTCGTCGGCAAGGGACAGGCCTATGGGCGCTTCGCGGGCGAGGCGCACAAGATCGTTCAGGTCCCGCAGCACGATGAAGATTTCGTCCACGCCGACATGCCGCCCTGCGATCCAGTCCCCGCGTCCCGCAAGGATGCGCTGGACCAGTTTCCTGCCATCGTCTTGGTGCCAGGTTTCCAGCACATCGAAGCCTCCACTCGCCTGCAGTTCCTGGAGGAGGCCACGCACGCTGGCTTCCAGGGCGAGGATCGGACCGGCCTTGGGGAAGGTCAGGATCGGTTCCTTGCGTCCGGGCGTGTGCCGAATGAGCGTGGGCATTGTAGTCATCGGTTGGTTGCGGTTCGGCAGCACCTCTGTCCCCGTGATGGCGTTGATCGTCGTGGATTTGCCCGCTTTCATCGTGCCGACGACGGCGATGACCGCCTCCAGGTTTTCTACCTTGGAAATCTCACCGTCCAACACCTCCAGCATCTCGGTCAGCCGCTGCTTGTCCAGCAGCAGTTCTTTTCCCGCGGGGGATTCAAGCACCAAGCCGGGAGTATCCCTTACCAACCGCAGCACAGCTTGCTGCCGTCTAAGAAGGGCGAGGGCAGATCTTTTTACTGTGAGCATGTTGTTGCCGTGCATGGATACTCTCTAAACCAGCAAGAGGAGTAAGACACCTGCGCGATGGTTGGGAGCTTCTCGTCCTCGCCAAGATGGCCCGGAATACCGCGGAGTGGCGAAATGAAAATGGGCGATCCCGATGCGGGGATCGCCCCTAATCCCTTCGTCATAAGGAAGCTCGCAGGCTCATTCCACGCAGAAGCCATCCTCGTCCAGCGCGTGTACCTTCTCCTTGAGCAGCCCCCTGACCTCCGCAGCTCGATAGCGCAATTCGAGGAGTTGGGCGACATCCCCGACGCAGCGTTTGGCGTCTTCGTAGCCTTGCTCCATCCAGTCGAGAATGTTGGCCTTGTCGAAGCCGATCATGTCGCCGAGCGTGGATCCGCGGCAGATAGGGCGGCCAGGGCGGATTTCAACGATCTGCGTATTACTGAATTCGTGCCGGCTCCATTGGCTGCCGTCGGACAAGTGGCAGACGATGACCCGGTCGCAACGCTCCGCCGAAACCAATGGCGCCACCGGCGTGTTGCCCTTTGCCCCGCGCGCGCCTCCGGTGCCGCCATCGACGTATTCCTGCCCGTTTACCTTCTTAGCCCTGAAGAAAAGCGGAATGGCTGCCGAAGCCAGGATGGCTTGGGCTTGCTCGCTCTCGGGCAGCGCCTGAACATGGAGAAACTCGGAGTCTGGCGTATCGGTAAGGCCGAAGGCGCCCAAGGCCCCGACGGCGAAATCCAGCCAAGCCTTGCCGTGGCTGCGGTAGACGGAGACATGGAAAGGCTTGCCCTTCCGCAAGGAGTCCATGTCGAGAACGCGCTTCAAGGCATCTTTGACGGGGCTATCGCTGTACAGGCCGCCACGGTCCAGAAGCGACGAACTGGCTGGTATGAGCGCGACCAGTGCGGCCTTCAGCGACGGCGGCAGGATCACCGTCTGCCCCATAGAGACCATCAGGCCGAGATACCAAGCGAAATCGGCGGTGCCGGGCCCTTCATTGCCGAGCTTGATCGGATTGTTATCGGCAATGAAGCGCCAGACTTGCTCCAGCCGGCTCGCAGCCTCAGCCATGTTCGCGGACGCCGCAACGACTGAGCCGTTGAAGGCGCCGATGCTGGCGCCGGAAACGGCATCGACCTCCAACCCGGCCTCGGCCAGATAGCGGAGGACGCCGACGTGGAAGGCGCCTTTCGAACCACCGCCGGCCAGGGCGATCCCGAGCCGGGGTTTCCGGAGGTCACTCGACGGCGTGATGCTTGGCATGACGGCTCCTGACGAAGATGGCGTGCCCCTCTGCTTCCAATCGGCGTGACAGGATCTCACAGCTTTGCAGGGGCAGCAGGGTCGGGGCATGGAGACGGCGGGTCACGTCGGGGGCATGCCCGTCAGCCGCTTGCTGGATCACGAATAGCCTCGGGGAACTGGCCGGCGCCGACCAGTCCAGCAGGAAGGCGAAGCCTTCGCGGGTTTCCTTGGGCAGATCGAGGATGGGGGCGACCAGTGCGTCGTAATCCAGCATTCCGGCGCTCCCGAAATCTTCGACCAGAAGGTCCCTCACCCGATTCCGGAGCAACGCGCGCAGCATGCTGGCGGCTTCGTCCTCTGGCCAACCGCGCAGGAAACGCCCGTAAGGCCCCCAATACAGGCGCGACATCAGCGTCACCAGACGCACCGCCGGGGGCACCGACCGCCATTCGGCCTGACCCCAGCAACTCAATTCGACGTCCAGGTGCCGGCCGGCGCTGTCGCGTGCCTCCACCAGGGTCAGACGCGCATTGATGTTCTCAATCTCCCGCGTGCCGGCATTCCGCCATGCGTCCAGTCTCTCTGCGAGTAGGGAGACCTCGGCTGCCAAGGCTTCATGGCGTTCCTGAAGGCGCATGACCCCCCGCCGGGTCTCGAGGAGGCGGTCCACTACCCGTCCCAAGGCCAAGTCGCTTTGCAGTTGGGCGGCCTGCAATGCGGTCAGCCATTCGCTAGCGGCTCGCAGGCCGGCGGCCATGTTGCGGTCGATGTTCTGCTGGCGACGGGCGGAGGCGCCAGTCAAGCCGTCCCAGGTGCGGGCCAGGATGCCGCGCGGGGGGGCACGGAGGCGGATATGGTCATCGACCACCTCCAGTCCGTTGACCAAGTCGACGATCGCTTTTTCCCGAACGATCTCTTCGATTGCGGCTGACGGTGCCAATGCTAGGGCATACATGGTCCACACTCCCTCGCCGCGACGTCGCCATGGCGTCAGCGCATTGCTGTACCTAACCCGCTGAACGGGCAGGAGCGGAGTCCACCCGGGGCAGATGTTGCCTGAAGTCCATCAAGTCCTGCCGGTGCATTCCCGCCTGTTCAGCGACGTTCTCGATGTGACGACGCAGTTCCGCCAGTCTTTCCTTGTCCCGCTCCTGGTCCCCGATGCCATCCAGCAGTACGGTGCGGTAGCCTTCCAGATGGTTTCGCAGGCGTTCGAAGTACTCCTCGATGGCGGGCTTGATCTCGTCGTTGACGAATTCGGACGCCCGTTTGCCAATATCGTCCTCTGCACGGGTCAAGCTTTCGTCGACGCCCCTGCGGATCGCCTCAACGTCGACGGTAGTCTCGGTGAATTCGACTACTTCTTCGTAGTAGCCGCCACCCCATAGTTTGCGGGCAAACCAAGCCCCGATGCCCTTCTTCGCTCGCTTCCGGGTTTCGTGCCAGGAGCGGGTCCCGATGGCGTCAAAATCGCCGGTTGAAATTGCGGTCTGATCGGCGTTGAAGTTGGGAGCCGGGAAGGCGATGGTCAGGTCGATGCCGCCGTCTTTCAGGGTTTGCTGCGCCCGCTCCAAGATGGCGCCCACCTCATCGCTCGTGGACGTACCTAAATCATCGCGCAGCTTGGTTGCCGCCTCTTCCAGCGCACGCTCGCCGTCTTTTACACCATCGCTAATGATCTCCTTGATTCGCTCAGTGATCGTGCCAGCGAAATTCACCGCCTTCTCGCGATCAGGGAAAGTGATCTTGTCGTCCGACTGTTGTCGAACTGCTGTTGGAGGCGGTGTTTCCGCGGCGCGTTCCCTGGCGAAAGAGAGAATTACATCGAGGGCGCTTTGCTGGGCCCGCCGTTCCTGCTCCGCGATTCGTTCCTTTTCTTTGGTGTAGTTTCTTTCGTCCTCCCTGCCTTCTTCGAAGTATGTCCGGACGGCCTCACGCATCAGCGTTTGAGTTGTCAAAAAAATGAGTCTTGCCTGATTCGCAAAACGGTCGGTCATGCCGTTCAGCAACGCCTCGGCCCTTTTCTCCGCAGCATTCGCTGCACGAATGTCCGTGCGCAGATGGTCGACCATGCGCTGAAGCTGGGCCACCTCCTGGGTGACGCCGCCTTTGCGCAGAGCCAGAAACTCCTCGATGGTGCCGCCGTAGTCGCTCATCTTCGCCAGAGCGGCTTCGATGCAGATTTGCGCCGCCTGCTGATGCCCGCGGGCGATGACCTGTGTGAGAAGCGGTTCGAACTGGCTCTTTTTCCAGAACTTCTTCGCCTGGCGAGCAAGCTCCTCGCGGTTGTCCAATTCCTCGTCGTCCAGGTTTGCCATGTTCGCGAAGTCGCGGAACCAGGGCGCGTCCTTGAAACCCCGGACGTCCTCTCCGACTTCAAGGGAGGTCAAGAGGCGGCTCGACAGGTACGCAATGAGGCCCGACGCCGGGAAAACCCGTTCCGCCTCGATATCCAGCAGAGACTTGGTTACGAAGTTTCTTACCTCTGCTTCGGGCATGCAGTTGGCGTTACGTTGATCAAAGCGGTTGACCAGCGCGAACGTGCGGTCCCCCAACTGCGTCGATAGAAAGCGGAGGACGCTGCGCACCTGTTCGTCGGCGGTGGAGAGCAACTGGGTATAGTCAAGCACCGCCAGGACGGCCGATGCCTTCTCCAGTTGTTCCTTCATGATGTTCAACAGGGCGTCGCCCTGACCGGCCTCGTTGGGGCCCGGGGTGTCCAGCAAGGTCAGACGCCCAAGGCCATCAGCCGCGGTCTTTGCCAGATGAGTGAACTCGACCTCAATGACCGGCAATTCATGGATCTCGTCATAATCGTCGTCGCCAAGGGACAGGCCTATGGGCGCTTCGCGGGCGAGGCGCACGAGATCGTTCAGGTCCCGCAGCACGATGAAGATTTCATCTACGCCGACATGCCGCCCTCCGATCCAGTCCCCGCGCCCGGCAAGGATGCGCTGGATCAGTTCCCTGCCGTTGGCTTGATGCCAAGTGTCCAGTTTGTCGAACCCGCCACGCGCCTGCAGAGCCTGGAGGCGGCCTCGCACGCCGGCCTCCAAGGCGAGGATCGGCGCAGTCTTGGGAAACTCCAGGACCGGATCCTTGCGTCCCGGCGTGTGCCGAATGAGCGTGGGCATTGTAGTCATCGGTTGGTTGCGGTTCGGCAGCACCTCTGTCCCCGTGATGGCGTTGATCGTCGTGGATTTGCCCGCTTTCATCGTGCCGACGACGGCGATGACCGCCTCGAGATTGTCCACCTTGGAAATTTCACCTTCCAACACCTCCAGCACGGTGACTAGCCGCTGCTTGTCCAGGACTCGTGCTTGCCCATCGGCGGTTTCATTCACCAAGCCTGGCGTATTGCTTATCTGCCGCAGCACGGCTTGTTGCCCCTTGAGAAGGGCGAGGGCGGATTCTTTCACCTTGAGCATGTTGTTTTGGTGCATGGAGGTCCCCTTGCAAAGTAAGAGAATTATGCGGGCACAGCACGTTGAGCTTGTTGCAATGCGACGGCATAGGCGTCGACTAAACGTTTCGGCTGAATAATCCTGACCGATGCGCCCCAACTAAACAGGTGCCAGCAAATCTCGTTCAGTCCACTGGCGGTGAAGCGCACCGTGGCGCCGCCGTCGGCGTGCGGCTCGATGGTCTCGGTCGGATGGAAGCTGTGTTGACGCAGGCGCGCCATGCCCTCGGGCAGCACGCGCAGAATGACCTCGAACGGTTCCTCGCGGCACACGCCAAAGGCGCCGGAAACGAAGTCGGACAGAGCGAAAGACGGAGCGCGGTGGAAGGACTCTCCCGTCAGTTCGACCCGATCCAAGTAGGGCAGGGCGAACTTGCGCCATTTGCGGTCCTCGACCCCGCGCCACACGAGGTAGCCTTTGGCGCCGTACAGCAGGCCGTAGGGCTCCGCCAGGTAGTCGCAGGCCGGGGCTTCGCCGCCCTTTCGATAGGTCACGCGCACGCGCTCGCATCGCAGGATCGCCGTTCGCAGGGCCTGGAGCACGGCAGTGTCGGCCGTCGGGACCGAACCGGGTTGGAGAACGAAGCCTTGCGCCTCGTCGAGGGCGTCGGCGTCCACGGCGACCGCCAGGGTCTGGCTCTCCTCCAACCGGTCGATCAGCATGCGCAGGGCGGCGGCGACGGCGGCCGGGGCCTCTCGCTCCAGCGCGGCGACGCCGGCCCGGGCCGCCAATTCCTCCGCCGTCACCGGCAGGTGCAGGCCGCCCGACCCCTCCTGGATTCGCTTGCGCACTTTGCCCGGTTCGGGTGACGGCAGGGTTTCGACCACGTAACCGGCGGCCTCGATGGCGCCCAGGTCGCGTTCGACGGTCCGCCGGGTCACGCCATACCGGTCGCGCAAGTCCTGGATCGGCACTCCGGAGCGCGCCGCCGACAGGTCGCGAATCATGCCAAGGACGCGCAGGAGTTGAATGTTGCGGGAGGTGGACATGGCCGTGTGTAAAGTTCTTTTGGTTCTGGGCGAGCATACCCTCGTTTGCTTGGTACGCAATGGGACCATTCCACTGGTGCGACCCTAGGTGACGCATCTGGTAGACCGCTGCGTCGGCGCAGGCGCACGACTGTCGACGGGCTGTGCGCGACCTACCCGGCGAGGCGGCCGGCGGCGGTCTTCCGGTGTCAGGGGCTGACAGAGTCGGGAGGAGGAGGCGGCGGCTGTCAGGCGGCGCCCGGCGATGCCACGAAGGCCCGGCGACATGTTGCCGTGCACGCCAAGACGCAACACTGCGAAAAGACTTAGGCATCCTGCTGGTCGCTGGGCCGCGCCCGTGAGGCACCTGCTTGGGGGGGCGTGAGGCACCTTGCCGCGGCCGTGAGGCGCCGATCCGCGGCCGTGAGGCACCTTGCCGCGGGCGTGAGGCGCTCTGCCGCGGGCGTGAGGCACCCAGCCGCGGCCGTGAGGCGCCTTGCCGCGGGCGTGAGGCACCCAGCCGCGGCGGTGAGGCGCCATGCCGCGGGCGTGAGGCACCCAGCCGCGCCCGTGGACGCAGCGACTCGAAGCTGCCTCTACGCGCGGGCTGAGCGGACCAAGCCTGACCTGGCTCGAACCACCTGTCGGGCCTTCAACGCCTCGCCCAAATACCTCGCCGTCCGCGACTCCCGCGACCGCGCCACCTGCTCTGGCGTGCCCCAGGCGACCAGCGTGCCTCCCTGGTCGCCGCCCTCCGGCCCGAGGTCGATGACGCAGTCGGCCGAGGCGATCAGGTCCGGGTTGTGCTCGATGACCACCACGGTGTCGCCCCGGT
>CALLYA010000323.1 GCA_937875495.1 uncultured Verrucomicrobiota bacterium | reverse complement strand
TTGCGGGGCCCAGAAACGTACGCGTACACAGCGAAGCGGTACACGTTCCCGTACATGGAATTCGATCTCGAGAAGCTAGAAGAACGAGTACGAGTAGGAGTAGGAGTACGAGGTCTGCTGAAACGGAATATCCAATTAAAATTCCCATTGGGGTGGGGGATTAGAGCATCGACCCAACCCACCCCCGTGGCCCGGTCGAAAACGCCTCTGCGTCCTCTGCGGGAGGCTCTCCGGATCCGGATGGAGAGGTCAGGTTGGGAAAGCGCATACCTGTTCGGACGACCTCTCGCTATCTGCCTGCCGCACACACCCAAAGGAAAGGGCGACCCCATTCGGGATCGCCCTTTGATCCGGTCGCGCGATCCAAGGTCTGGATCACGCGTAAACCGTTGTTGTTCGCCTCAATTAGTTGGCCGGAACCACACGGATAAAGCCGGCTGCCGCATCCGCGGGGATCGTCGCCGTGCTGTCACTGGTCGGTGCACCGGCGTCCGCCCAGGCGCCACCAAGCGTGTCGGTGACCTGTACCTGGAACGGTGCTGTGCCGCCTGTCCAGCTCACGACGATGTTCGTGCCATCGGCCGTGATTGACGTGATGACCGGTGCCTCGGTCTCTCCGGTCGGCTCGTAGTTCAAGCAGACCGCAGGACCGCCGTTGGCCGTGTCGTTCACGAGAACCTTGGAGCCGTCCTCGCGCAGGTAGTACAGCTCGCAGGCAGCACCACCACCACCCTCCCAGTACTGGAGGAGGATCGGGTAGAGGCCGGCTTCGGGGATGTAGATCGAACCGTTGACGTCCGATACGCCCTTGCCGTCGAAGTATTCACGCACGCGGTACCCGCCGATGTACAGGCCGAAGCCGTCGTCGGAGTTGACACCGAACTGATGCCAACCCTCGGAGAGCTCGATGAAGCCGGTCGCCTCAATCGCGAAGTCGTTGTCATCCACATCTACAGCCAGTGTCGGGAAGGGCACACCGCTCTCGAAGTTGCCCTGGCCGCCCGTGCTGAAGAAGTCGATCACGGACTGGATACTGACGTCTTCGTAGTCAATCTCCCAATCTCCGGCCAGCAATTGCTTGGCCTGATCCAGGTTGCCAACGCCACTGAAGTTCTTGACAAACCGAACATTGAAGCCGGAATCAACACAGCTGCCCACGCCGGATACACGCTCCAGTTGATAGGCGCTCGGCAGGAAGGCGGCGCTGTCGGCGCCAGGGGCGTCGGTGTACACCTTCACCGTCGATTCGGCGCTGTTGACCAAAGTCGCACCGGTCGGAATCCATTGGGTGAGCTCGAAGCTGTTGCCGCTGTTGCGCTCGTA
Organism: uncultured Verrucomicrobiota bacterium; assembly: GCA_937875495.1. Taxonomy (GTDB): domain Bacteria; phylum Verrucomicrobiota; class CALLYA01; order CALLYA01; family CALLYA01; genus CALLYA01. Next base: position 3,050 of record CALLYA010000323.1, on the reverse strand, counting down.
CCAGTTCACCTGCAACGGGTAGAGGCCCGGCTCGGTGATGTTCACGAAAACAGGGACGTCACTGGCGCCCTTGTTTCCTGCGGTGATGATCTGCTGCGACCCGATTCCCGCCTCAAAACCGTCGTCGGAATTCACGAACATCGCATACAGGCCGGGCTCGGTGAATTCAGCAAAACCAGTCACAACCATGACCGAGTCATCGTTGTCCAGGCCGGGGAATTCTGTTCCGCCAGGCTGATTGCCGGCATCATCAGTGCCACGGTAGTTCACGACGTCAACAACACCCGTCTCGGTCAGCAAAAAGGTGTCAGCCGGGACACCGGGCGTCAGAACCATTGCCGCATCGATGTGATTGTTCAGATCGAGATAGTCGAGGAAGAACTCTTCATCGTTGCGGACCGAACGGTAGTCGTAGTTGAACCCGGGGTTCGTCCCCTCACCGACCTCGCCCACCTTCTCGGCCGGATCGGCCGTGACGATGTTCAGGGCGTCATAGTTCGTCGGAGGAATCTCCGCACCATCCACCGCAAGATAGACCGTGACCCGGGAGCCGTCGTTGATCAGGCCCAACGGTTTGCCGGCGGCATCCGCTTCGAAGATGGCGAGATGGGCGTACCAACCCTGCTCAGCATGGTCCACCTGAATCGGGTAGACACCCGCCTCGGGCACAAAGACCTTGTAAATGTCCGGATTGCCGGTGTCGAGGTCCTGGAACAGACGCTCGCCGCCGATGAACATCGTGAAGTTGTCGTCGTGGGTCAGGCCCAGGAAGTACATGCCGGGCTCCGGGAACTCGATGAACCCAGTGGCCCTGACTGCGAAGTTGTCGATCTTTACTTCCTCGGGAACCGGATCTTCTTCCGTGTTGGCCCAAAGCGCCTCGACATACTCAATCCCGGGAAAGGGGGATTCATTCTGGAAGAGGGGGGTCGCATCCGCAGCGTACTCGGTGCTCGCATAGTTCACGACCAACGGCGTCTCAGAGGCCGTCGGCGGAGTGTTGTCCAGCACCCAATGCGTCTTGTAAATGCGCTGCGCGATATCGAAGGTCGCGAAGACCTGCCCCGACTCCTCGTTCAGCTTGACCAGGTCCACATTCCAGCCGATCTCGGCCGTAACCCCCGCCTCGGCGACCTTGCCGGCAGGATCGATCTCGACAACCTCGAGCTCCTCGTTGAAACTCTCTTCGCCGAGGTTCGGGTCCACAGAGATCACCAGGTTGTCGACCTCCTGCAGGGCGTTGGAGCCACCAATGGCGCCGGAGAACCCGACATACGCCTCTTCGTCGCCACCATGGAACCACCAAGGACCTATCGCGCCCTCAATGACCGTGTCCCGAGGGAATTCATACTCGGGATAGACCCCAAGCGGATCCTCGGACATCATGTCGACCTTGACGTAGCCGTTGTCGTATTCAAACCAGACATGTACATGGATCGTCGCTGGGAGCTCGCGGGTTGCAAGAAAATCAGGCACGTTGGGATAGACCGCCAAATTGCCTTCGGCATCGTGCAACAGCGTCGAATTGACCGCGTCACCCGAAACCCCGTGCCACGCCACATCCACACCGACCTGACGCGCGGCCGGGTTACCAAGCGTATTGCCGGCAACCGCTTCGCCCATCATGATCTGGAATTCGGTCTGGCCGACCAGGTCGTCCGGATCGGCATCGCCGTTGTCGTAGATGTCGAACTCGACCGCGAAACCACCGAGGCCGGACCAACCCATGCCGCCACCGGTCGAACCGGCCGCCGTCGGCATCGTCGGCAGTACCATGAGGGCACAGCCGTCCGCCGGGGTCTCCGAAGTTCCGGGCGACATCAGCAGGTCAAACTCGACCAACAACTTGTTGCTCAAGATGTTCACCGGGGTGTTGTACACAATCGCCCCGACCATGCCTTCGAACTCTAACTCGGGATTCGTCAGGGCCATCGTCTGACCGCCGTCGTAATTCCCATAGAGAACCGAACGGGTGTCATCGATACCAGGTGCAAAGTTTTCCGTGCCGCCCAACGCGGTCCAGCCGCTAGGCACTGTGCCCGGAGCACCCGTTTCAAAATCCTCGTTCACGATCGTCGTCACGCCCTTTGCAGGCATGATCGCCAAAAGGGCCATCAGCCCAAGGCCCAAGCCTAGAGCCTTATACTTTTTCTGCATTTGCCTCTCCTGAGGGTTTTTACATCACTCTGAGGGCGAGGTATTGTTCCACCTCTCCCGTCCATCTCTAGGATCGAAACTACGGCTCTCTCCACAGGCCGAACACTCGGTCGCTGCGGAGGTCGAAAGGATCAGTTCGCACAGGATGAATCAGCATTCACAGTTCGGATCTGTCCAGGGCCTCGAGGCTCCTTGCGTGCCGCTTCAGCGGCCCACAGGGGCTTCGCCCTGGGAGGCATAAGTCCAGTCGCCCCACAGCGTTTGGGCCAACCGGACCAGTCTTGAAGCCATCTCGTGGCCAGCCGGATCGTCCTGTCACAAACCTGTTCCCTCCCTTGTTGCTATTTCCCGAAGAGCCCGACGCTCAATGCGTCCACCCGAATCGATCCATTGATTGGACATGTAGAATTTCGAGTTCCTCGAACCCTACGACTCAGATTATTGTTGCATTTCAACGTACCATTTGTGCGAATTTCAACAAGGGATTATTCAAAAAAACAAAGAATTAATCGGATGTCTAGAAAATTTATTTGGTCATTTTCAGAAAATCGAATTTTCCGACCTTCGAACCTCAAATTCCACGCCAGTCCTATATTTTATCGCCCCTTACCACGAATAATCACCCGTCCTATTTAAGTATATTTTCTCGTGCCTTTTCATATTTTCCTGACGTTTCCAGGCATGTTTTCTTTCACTCAATTGTCCACACCGCAAAATTAAGGGAAAATAAATTTTGCAAACCCCAATAATTTCGACACGAAAAACACTAGGGTCCCGAAACCCGCAGTCGGATGCGGGTGAGCTATCGAGCGCTTTGGCGATGGGGTGATGGGAACCCCTCGAATAGCTCGAATAGCTCGAATAGCTCGAATAGCTCGAATAGCTCGAATAGC
>CALLYA010000322.1 GCA_937875495.1 uncultured Verrucomicrobiota bacterium | reverse complement strand
GTAATCGAGGTAATCGAGGTAATCGAGGTAATCGAGGTAATCGAGGTAATCGAGGCAATCGAGACCTGTTCTTTTGGGCGCTTGGCCTTCTGAGCACCGCACAAACCTTGGCACTGAGTCTGGTCAGCAACGCAATCATCCGGTTGCGGCACCCGGTTGCGGCACCCGGTTTCCCGTGTCCAAATCCCACCCGCGTCCTATCGATGCCGAAACCGATAGCGAGCCCGAGCTCGCTTCGCCATTGACCTTTTCGGACGGGCTCGAACTATTGTTTGGGGTAGACTGGGCAGGAGAAATGAAACGTGCTGCCTTTGCCTGGCGTGGAATCGACCTTGAGCTCCCCGCCGATGGCGCGACCGATCCTCTGACAGATGGCGAGGCCCAGGCCGAGCCCTCTGGTTGTTCGTGTGTTGGAGGAGTCGAGGGTGCCGAACGGCTCAAAGAGGTCATGGAGTTGATCGGCGGGGATCCCCGGGCCTGAATCCGCGATGGATGCGACAAACCGCCAGTCTCGTTCCGCTGATTGCACCAGGTGAGCCGAGAGGCGAACGAAGCCGGAGGCGGTGAACTTCACGGCGTTGTCCATGAGGCATTCGACGACCCGAAGGATTTGTGATGCGTGTGCGTCGAACAACGGCGTATCGGGGAAACCGAAGGAGGGGGTGAATTCGAGCTGTTTTTGGGCGGCCGCCTCTGACCATTTCCGCTCGACTGTTTGGAACAGTCGGGCGGGCTTGAAATCTTGCAGCGGGAAATCGCCCTCGAGGTTCATCTCCGCCTGAGCCAATTCGGCCAGCGATTCCAATGTCTTGAAGAGGTCTTTGCCGGAGGCGTGGATCATGAGCACCTCCTCCCGGACGGAATCAACCTCTGGCACATCGAGCAGGAGCTCGGACATGCCAAGGATTCCGTTGAGCGGCGTGCGCAATTCGTGGCTGACCATGGACAAGAGGGCGGACTTGCCCTTGGAGATCTTCTCTGCGCGTTCGGTTGCCTCGCGCAGTTTCCGTTCCGTCTCCTTTTGCTGGGAAATATCGACGATGCATTCGATCAGGCAGTCTCGATCTTCGATCTTGGTTTTGACGACGGTGCGGAGCACGGGGATGCGGGCGCCGCCGCTGGTGGTGATGAAGCACTCCTCGTTCTCGGTAACGTGCCTTTCGGCGCCCTGTTCCGGAGCGGCTAGAGGCGAGGGATGAATGAACTCGGAGGCGACACGTCCGATGAGGTGGGACTTGGCCCCGCCGAGGATCTGGGCGGCGACCGGGTTGATATCCTGGATCCGCCCGGTTTCGCAGTCGGTTATGAAGATCCCGGTTGGCACGTGATTGATGATGGTGCGGAGCCGCATCTCGCTTCGGACGAGGGCTTCGGACCTGAGGCGGACCAGGTCTTCCAGGTGTTCTTGATACCGGCGGTTTTCGTCTCTGAGTTGTTTGACCTGAGCCGCGCGATCCACGGCCATGAGCAGGATATCCTTGGTCACCGGTTTGGTCAGGTATTCGAAGGCACCTTCCCGAACGGAGTAGGAGGCCGTTTCGAGGGTGGGGTTTCCGGTCATCATGATGACGGGGATATCGGGTGCGATCGATCGGATTTTGGCGAGGAGCTCGACCCCGGAAAGGCCCGGCATGAGGATGTCGGACAAGACGACATCGAAGGTCTTCTCATCGAGCAATCGGAGCGCGTGGTCAGCCTCGGAGGCGATATCGACTTCGTAACCTGCCCGCTGGAGAAAGGTGAGAAAGGTGGTTCGTATACTCTTTTCGTCGTCGACAACGAGGACTTTGGCCATAGGGAATACGCCTCTGCTCTCATGATTATGAAACAAGGTGGAGCAGCTCGGTGTGAGCAATGCATCATACCTGGAGTACTTGGATCATCCAATCCGCATTCAATTTTTATGCTATCACGCGTAGCGAGAAAGTGGAAGACGGTTTAGACCAGGTTTCGGAGAAAAGATCAGAGTCATTTCAACCACGGAAAACACGGACAAAGATCACGGCCTTCTGGTTTCTCCAATTTCCGGCCCCGGATGGGGAGGACTCGCGCAGAGGCGCAGAGGGTCAATTGGGAAGGTGAGGAAGGTTGAAACGTCGGGGTTGTTTTCTGCAACTGCCTTGGTCAGCAGGCAACGGATCATCCCAGAATCATCCAAAGAAGTTTTGGATTAGTGCCTTGGCTCTACCCACTCCCAAAACCTGGTCGACAACGCCACCGCGTCCTCTGCGGGAGGCCTCCGGATCCGGATGGAAAAAGCGGCTACCTTTTCGGACAGCCGCCAGTGAGAAAAGTCTTGCCACAGAGGTCACCGAGAACACAGAGTCGCAACTCCTTTCCCGTCTGAATTGGGGGCTGTCTCGTCCATGGCAAGAAGCAGAATCTCTCTGTGAACTCTGTGCCCTCTGTGGCTAAAGCCCGACCGAAAACGCCACCGCGTCCTCTGCGGGAGGCTCTCCGGATTGGGATGTGAAGCCGCGGAGGGGGGGGACTGAGGGGCAACCATGCCCCCTTATTTCAGAGATCGAGTTCGGTGATTCGATCTTGATTTTTCCTTCGGATTGGTATGGAATCGGGCTATCGCTTCATTCACCAATTCTAGAGTGATCGCACAAGGAGGCAGAAGGAATGAAACATGTATCTTTGAAGGGCGTCGTCATCGGGTGTTTAGCGGGCGTGAGTCTGACCGTCACCCCGGCGTTCGCGGAGGAAATCCATCAGGGATTGATCTCCTATTGGCCTTTGGATGAGATCGTCGAGGGAGTTGGGACCCCTGATGTCGCGAAGGGGAACGACTTGCTTCTGTCTGGGATGGACGCATCGAACCTGGTGGCGGGCAAATTCGGCCAGGCGATGTCGTTTGACGGGATCGAGGAGTATCTTTGGATTCAGCATGATGGAACCAACGCGCTGCCGGTCGCGCATCGGCCCTATTTCACGGTCTCGGTCTGGGTCAAGGGAGACGGCTCGGCCCAGCAGGACCGGCGCGTCTTCTCGGAGAGCAGTACTCAGCAGCGAAACACGCTCTTCAACATCGGCACGGACAACAACGGCGATGACACTCTGCGGACGGATGCGATCAGCATCTATATGCGTAATGATGACGGTGGTATACCGATTGACCATCTGAACACCCAGGGGCTCGCCTTCGACGACACATGGCATCACATCGCATGGGTCGCCAGCGAGGGTTATGGCCGATTTTACATCGACGGAGTCTTGGATCCGGTCGAGTACAACTTCAACATGCTGCCATTCAGCGGGGAAATCCTCTCGCTCGGGGCGATTGTCCGTGCGGATGATCCGATTGCAACGAACTTCTTTGCAGGCCTGATCGATGAAGTAGCCGTATGGGATCGCGCCCTCTCCGAGGCCGAAGTGCAGTCGCTGGCGGCCGGGGCGATTCCTGTGCCAGTCGTGGTCTATCCACCGACGATCAGTGCGCAGCCGGTCGGCACAACCTTGAGAATCGGTGAGAGCTACACCATCAGTGTATTTGCATCCGGCCAGGAGCCGTTCTCCTATCAATGGAAGCAGGACGGTGTTGATATCCCGGGCGCGACCGATCGCCAATTGCAGTTGGTGAACGTCACGGTGGACGATTCCGGTTTTTATTCCGTCGTGGTCACGAACCCCGACGGGTCGGTTGAGAGCGAAGACGCACGGATTCTGGTCCCGGCGGATCCGGAGCCGAATCTGGCCGAGGGCTTGGTCTCGTACTGGCCGTTTGACGAGGCGATCGATCAAGATGGCGTCTGGATGAGTCCCGATTTGTACAGCGGCAACGACATGCAGCTGATCAATATGACCGATCTCAACCTGGTCGACAGTCCGAACGGGAAGGCGTTGTCTCTGGATGGGGAACCACAGTATGCCCAGCGGGTCGGCGGTTTCCCCATTTCCGGCAATGAGATTTACAGTATTTCATTCTGGGTTCGGGCGGACGGAATCGGGCAGAGCGATCGCCGCATCTTCTCGGAAGCTTCCGGGTTCAGCAACACGCCCCTGTTCAATTTTGGTACTACAAGCAATGGTGACGGCGAGTCTCTCAAGGTCTTTATCCGCAACGACGACAACACCAACCCGGTCAATCGGGTGACGACGACGCCTGTACTCGACAACGAGTGGCACCATGTGGTGTGGGTCGACGAGGGCGGCGTGGTGAAGATGTATGTGGATGGCGTGTTGGACGCGACCGATTTCTCCTACACCCATGGTCTTCGCACGATGGAGATCACCTCGGTCGGCGCGATTGTCCGTGCCGCTCCGAGCCACTGGTTCATTGGTGAGGTGGATGAAGTCGCGGTCTGGAACCGTCGGCTGAGCTACACGGATGTGCAGGAGATCAAGACTGCCGGTCTCGAGCCTCCGCCGGCACCGATTCCACCGTCGATCCCGGTTCAGCCGGTCGGTAGCATGGTCTGGGAGGGGAAAGATGTTGTCATGTCCGCCCAGGCGGTCGGCACGAACCCCATCAGTTATCAATGGAGCAAAGACGGGGCCCCCATCCCGGGTGCGACGCTACCGACGCTCGTCCTCTACGAGGTCACACCCGCTCAGAGCGGAATCTACACCCTGGAGGCCACGAACAGCGCGGGGACAGCCACCAGTGATCCCGCGGAGTTGGTCGTGCGGGACATCAAGGACGTCACGACCGGTATGATCGCATACTGGCCGTTCGAAGAGGTCGGTGAGACCACGCCGGACCTGATTTACGGCAACGACCTGACCCTGGTCAACATGGGACCGGAGAATCAGGTGCCCGGACGGTTTGGTCAGGCGATCTCCCTGGATGGAGTTGAAGAGCATTTGGAGGTGCTCCACACTGAGGAGACGGTCGGACTCCCTGTCTATCCGCATCCGGAGTTCACCGTGGCATTCTGGGTTCAGGGCTCCTATGAGGGGCAATCGGATCGGCGAGTCTTCTCCGAGTCATCAACCCTGTCGACGAGTCAGTTGTTCAACATCAGCACCGACAATGGCGGGGCAACCGGGGCGCTGGATATTTACGTCCGCAACGACGACGGAGCCGCACCGGTAGACCATCGTGACACCCCGGGAGTTGCCTTTGACGGGGAGTGGCATCATGTGGCCTTCACGGACTCGAATGGTGACGTTTCCATCTACATCGATGGTGTCCTCGACGACAGCTTCAGCTACCAGCGCGGCGTACTGACTCCCAATGCGACCGCGATCGGAGCGATCCGGCGTGCAACCACAGGCTATTGGTTCGGCGGAGTGGTGGATGAAGTGATGGCATGGGAGCGAATCCTGTCGACCAAGGAGCTTGCTCATATCATTGCCAACGGACCGGTTCCACAGGCAACAGGCCTGGAGATCACCGGGCTTACGCGGCTGGGCAATGGCGACCTGCAATTGACGATTCAGACCGAAGCCCCGGGTGAGGCGCATCAGATCCAGGAGGCGTCGACCCCTGATGCAGCGACATGGAATGATGTTGTGGGCGCGTCGATCACCGGTCCGGAGGGCAACCTCCTGACGGCGACGGTTCCTGCGCCTGCAGGGCCAGAGCGGTTCTATCGCGCGATCCGGTTTGCGGCTCCTCCCGCCTTCCTGGACGATTTTGAGTCCGGGAATCAAGGCTGGACCCACGGTGGTACCGAGGATAATTGGGAGCTTGGGACCCCGACCACGGGGCCGGGTGCTGCGCGCAGCGGATTGAATGTCTGGGCGACCGGGCTCTCGACTCCGTACGAACTGGGCCAGAACAACTGGCTGCGGTCGCCTGCCATCGACCTCGCCGGCCTGACCTCGCCGATCCTGACCTTCTGGGAGTATCGGGATGTCGAGCCTTTGTTCCTGGGGACGACTGTTGTCGACTACACGACGCTGAACGTCCTTGATGCGGCCAATCCGAACGGGGAACCACTGGCTGTATTGATCGCAACTGATACCGGGACAACACCCCAATGGACCAAGCGCGAATTCGTGCTACCAGCGGGAGTTGCCGGGAAGAGTATCATCCTGGAATTCATCCTGACGGCGGATAGCTGGCAGGAAGTGCCCCAATACGGTTGGTACATCGACGATGTGACCATCGAATAGGGCCCGAACGGCCGTGTGAAGGGGTGCGGAGCAGGCAACTTTCCGCACCCCTTTCTTGTTGTTTTGATTCGTGTCCGCCGGTTGGCTAGAGTGCGATTCGGGTGAAAGCTGCACTTCTATTGCCATGCCGCGCTTCAGGAATCGATGGGGATTGCTACAATGAAGATTCTTTTGACGACGACCAGTTTTCAGGATACGCCGGGCAAACACCACGACTTGCTCGAGGCAAGCGGATTGGATGTAGTCCGCGCGCGGGGGCCGCTCACCGAGGCCGCCTTGCTTGAAATCATTGAGGAACACAACGGTTTCGACGGACTGCTCAATGGCGACGACGCGATCACGGCACGGGTCATCGACGCGGCACAGGCTGCGAGGACTCCCTTAAAAGTGATCGCCAAGTACGGGATCGGGCTCGACTCGATCGACGTCGCGCACGCAACGGCCAAGCGTATACCGGTCCTCTTCACCCCGGGCGTCAATCATACCACCGTGGCGGAGCATGCCTTCGGCCTGATGATCGGCTTGGTCAAGCATTTCTGGGTCCACCTCTCTGCGGTGAAGGCCGGGAAATGGACGCGCATCACCGGCAACGAGCTGGCCGGGAAACGGTTGGCGGTGCTGGGAATGGGTCGAATCGGAAAGGAGGTGATCAAGCGTGCGGTCGCCTTTGACATGCACCCGATCGCTTTTGACCTCTATTGGGACGAGGAATTCGCCTTGAAGTACGGCGTGGAGCGCGCGGCCAGTCTGGAGGAGGCGATTGCCGGCGCTGATATCGTGAGCCTGCACATGAACCTGACCCCTGAAAACAGGGGGTTCATCAATTCCGAGCGGATCGCGCGTATGAAGGAAGGCGCGATCATCATCAACACCGCGCGTGGTGGATTGATTGATGAAGCAGCCGTTGCAGAGGCATGTCGAAGTGGGCGGCTCGGTGGCTATGGTGCTGATGTCCTCGACAAGGAGCCCATGGTCGCTCCGCATCCTTTCCAAGAAATCGACAACATCCTCATCACCCCGCATGTCGGCAGCCGCACATTCGAATCGGTGGAGCGCCAGGCGATGCGGGCGGTGAAGAATATCGTGAATTTCCTGATGTGTGACGGGGATTTCATTCAGGCCAACAAGTGTTAGTGGTGGAGCTTCGGCCCAGGGGGTAACCAGACCGTCTCGGTCTGGTGGGAATTGGGTATCGAAATAGGTCACCCTCCCACAGGGGCGCAAACTCCTGGCGGTAAAGGCGAAACCCGAATCGAATTCCGAATCGGGGTCGGTATCTGTATCGGTATCGAATGGCCTGGGATTGCGCCTGAACACTGCTGGAAACCAGCGCAATGCCGCCGATCGTGGACCGGCTGGTTGGCCAGTCGGTCCTTCGAGGTTGTTCGTCGTTCCCGTTGACGTTGACCTACACGACTCACCCCTCATCGGCCTGGCCGATTCGAGTACGAGTACGAGTACGTGTACGTTTCAGGATTCGCGTGGATGTCGATTGGGAGACCGGGGTCGATCGTTTCATTTCGCTGTGTCCATCTGTGTCCATCTGTGTGTATCTGTGGTTTTCTTCTCTCTGGCACGAAGCTGTTCAAAAACCCCATTGGGCCACAACGAAAGGTCTCCGGGTCCGGATGGGGAGGACAGGAAGGGGGGAGGGAAGGTGAAAGGTAAACAGGAAAGACACGAAGACACGAAGGTCCGGAAGGAGAGGTTTGCCTCCGGGATAGAGGTGATCCCGGCAACAGCCTTGGTCCGCTGAAAACGGTGTATCCAAAAAAATCCCAAAAGGGTAGGGGATCAGAGCATTGACGCAACCCACCGCCGTGGCCGGGTCGAAAACGCCTCTGCGCCTCTGCGCGAGGCTCTCTGGATTCGGATGGGAAAGCGGCTACCTTTTCGGACGGGCTCTAGTACCAGGACTTGACACATCCCTGTCCAATGCCGAAGGAGAATGCGATGGCAGATTCCCGCGAACCGGTTTTACAGGCACGCGATCTCACCCGTGTATTCCTGATGGGTGAGGTCGAGGTCCACGCCCTGCGCGGGATCGATTTGGACATTGCCCAGGGGGCATTCATCGTGTTGTTGGGGCCTTCGGGCAGCGGTAAATCGACGCTTCTGAACATCCTCGGAGGACTCGACATTCCCACCAGTGGACAGGTCTTGTACCGAGGGGCGGACCTGTCCGGTGCGGGGGAGCGGGTGCGGACCCTGTACCGGCGGGAGCATGTCGGCTTTGTCTTCCAGTTTTACAATCTGATTCCCAGTTTGACGGCCCGTGAAAACGTGGCGCTGGTGGCAGATTTGGTCGACGATCCGATGGCCCCGGAGGAGGCGCTGGACATGGTCGGAATGGCTTCGCGCCTGGACCATTTCCCGTCTCAATTGTCAGGAGGCGAGCAGCAGCGCGTGGCGATTGCACGCGCGGTGGTGAAGCGTCCGGACCTGATGCTTTGTGATGAGCCGACCGGGGCGCTGGACTGCAAGACCGGACGTATTGTCTTGGAGGCCTTGCAGCGGGTGAACCGCGAGCTCGGCACCACGACGGCTGTGATCACACACAACGCGGTGATCGGCGAGATGGCGGACACGGTGATCACGCTAGGGGCGGGTAGGGTGGCGTCGATTCATGAGCCGACTGAGCGTATGTCGCCGTCGAGGATGAACTGGTGAAGCAGCTCGACATCAAGCTGTTTCGTGACTTTTGGCACCTGCGCGGGCATGCCGTCGCCACTGCGGTGGTCATTGCTTGCGGGATCGCCGGTTTCGTTGCGATGTCCAGCATAGACCAGTCGCTGACCTATTCACGGGACGTCTACTACACGAAGTATCGTTTTGCTGATGTCTTTTCCAGCCTGAAACGGGCGCCTCGCGGCGTGGAGTCAAGGCTTTCGGAACTGCCAGGCGTTGCGGAAGTCGAGACCAGGGTCATCATGGAGGCGACCCTGCAGGTCGAGGGGATGACCGAACCGGTGATCGGCCGATTGGTCTCCCTACCAGAGGCAGGCCGCCGGCCGAAGCTGAACAACATCTTCCTTCGGCGTGGGCGCTGGCCTGAACCCGGGCGTTCGGAAGAGGTCATTCTGCACGAGGCCTTTGCGGATGCGCACGGGTTCTCACAGGGCGATTCCATTGAGGCTGTTTTGAATGGTGAGACGCTCGAGTTCAAGGTTGTCGGGGTAGGGCTCTCTCCTGAATTCGTCTACCAGATCCGTCCGGGTGATACCTGGCCGGATGACCGGCGCTACGGGGTCGTCTGGATGGAGCGCGAGGCGGTCGCGGGTGCCTTTCGGTTGACCGATTCCTTCAACGATGTCCTGATCCGCCTGGAGCCATCCGCGGTTGTGCAAGAGGTGCTCACAGCGGTCGACAACCTCCTGGAGCCTTACGGCGGATTCGGAGCGGTCACACGCGAGGACCAGATGTCGCACCGCTACCTGACGGAGGAGTTGAAGAGCTTACGTGCGTCGGCGCGGATCATTCCGACGATCTTCCTCTTGGTGGCGGCCTTTCTGTTGAATGTCGTGCTGAATCGGTTGGTGATGACGCAGCGTGAGCAGATTGGTACGTTGAAGGCGCTCGGGGTCAGCATCTGGGCCATCGGTGGACACTATTTTAAACTGACGCTGTTGATCACCCTCTTGGGCCTGGCAGCCGGCCTGCTCCTGGGTGGATGGATGGGCAAGGAGCTCAATGGTATGTACCAGGAGTTCTTCCGATTCCCCGCCCTGATGTACAGGTGGCATTGGAGGCTGGTCATCAGCTCCGGGGTGATCAGCGTTCTTGCTGGACTGATCGGCACCGGCTGGGGTGTATGGCGTGTCATGCGACTACAGCCGGCGATGGCGCTCAAACCGGCTCCCCCGCCGACCTTCAAGCCGACCTGGTTGGAGCGTGCGGGTGGGTACGGACTCTTATCGCCGATGGGCAGGATGGTCGCACGGAGTGTGGAGCGCAGACCTGGGCGGACTGCGTTTGCGACCCTCGGCATTGCGATGGCGATCGGGATCCAGGTGATCGGCAGTTACGGCTACGACGTGATGGACTACCTCGTGCAGGTGCAATTCGGAATCGGCCAGAGGGAGGACATGCTCGTTACGTTTCGCGAGCCGGTCTCCACGCGTGCCCTGGACGGGATACGTTGGCTGGAGGGTGTGCAGCGCGTGGAGCCGAGGCGGGTCGTTCCGGTGACGCTTCAGTCGGGTCATATCCGGCTACAGACCGCGATCACCGGTTTGGATCCGGACAGCCGGCTGTATCGTCTGATGGACAGGCAGGGGCGGTTCCGAACATTGCCGGAATCCGGCCTGATGGTCTCCACATACCTGGCTGAGCGCTTGCGTATCCGGCAAGGGGATCGGGTTTGGGTGAAACCGTTGGAGGGGCACCGGCGCTGGCTGCAGCTGCGTGTGGCTGCGCTCCTCGACGACATGATCGGGCTATCGGTCTATGCCCCGATTGCGGAGATGGGGCCGATGATGGACGAGGCCCCGGTTGTCACCTCAGCCGCCTTGAAGGTCGATCCGCGGCATGTGACCGCGGTCCAGCACGCGCTGGTGGATCAACCGATGGTGGCCTCGGTTGGTCTGCAACGCGCATCGCTGGCGGCGTTTGAGCGAATGGCGGCTGAGATGCAGCGCTCGTTCAGTGTGATCCTGGGGTTGTTCGCGGCGGCGATTGCCGTCGGGGTGGTGTATAACAGCTGTCGCATTGCGCTGTCGGAGCGGAGTCGAGAATTGGCCAGTCTACGGGTCCTCGGCTTCACGCAAAATGAGATTTCCGCCCTGTTGTTTGGTGAGCTTGCCCTGCAACTCTTCTTGGCCATTCCGCTCGGAATCATAATCGGGTACCTCTTCACGCTGGCCACCTCGGAGGCTTTTGCCTCGGATCTGTATCGGTTTCCGGTGATGTTGCGCCTACGCTCCTACGGCCAGGCGGTCGTGGTCGTATTACTGGCCGGAATTGCATCGGCGCTTTGGGTCCGACGTGGTCTGCGACGGTTGGACCTGATCGGAGTGTTGAAGACACGGGATTGAACCCGGGAGAAAGAGATGATCGATACCCACTGCCACCTGAATTTTCCACCTCTGAATGCGCGCGCTGAGGCGGCGATTCACCGCGCCTTCCTGGTGGGTGTGGATCAGATCTTGGTGCCTTCGTTCGATCATGCGTCCTGGAATGCTGTCGCCAAACTGGCAGCCTATGGACCTGTGCTGCCCGCCTTCGGCATTCATCCATGGGTCGCCGAGCGGGTCGATACCGAGCGGCTGAAGGAGATTCTGGTGCAAGCGGGGGCGGTCGCGATCGGCGAGATCGGCCTGGACTTCAAACTCGAATCGTTCGATCGCGAGCTTCAGCTGACCAATTTCCAGGCGCAACTGGATTTGGCCGTGGCCATGGATTTGCCTGTGATGCTGCACTGCCGTGGTGCATTCGAGGAGATGTTGACGATTTTGGCGCAAATGCCCCGTTGTCCCCGGGGTGTGATGCACGCCTTTTCGCGTGGGCCGGAATTGATGGAGCGCTTTCTCGGGTTGGGCCTCCACGTTGCATTCGGAGGGGCGATCACGCGCCCAGGAGCCAAACAGGCACGCCGTTCCGCGGCCTTGGCTCCGGCGGACAGAATCCTGCTGGAGACCGATGCCCCGTCGATCGGACTGCACGAGGTGATGCCGGAGGACGTGGAGCCCCGGCACATCATTGATATCGCAGTATCTCTTGCGCAGGTTCGCGGCGAGTCATTCGAATCAATCGCGGATGGGACGACACGAAATGCACGCCGACTCTTTGGAATCTAAGGGCTGGGGTCGGTTTGCCCGCACGATCGACATGCTGGGCCTGGACGGGTTTGAGCGTCTCCGAAGCAGTTTTGTGGTGGTCATGGGCCTGGGCGGTGTCGGAAGCCATGCGGCGGTCGCCCTGGCGCGCAGCGGCATCGGTAGGATCCGACTCGTCGATTTCGATACGGTCACGGAATCGAGCCTGAATCGTCATGCGGTGGCATGTCCGGGCGATGTGGGCCGGGACAAAGTGGAATTGGTGGCGGCTCGGATGCGCGCGATCAACCCAGACCTGGAGGTGGAGGAATGCCGCGCCTTTTTCCATGAAGAGACCGCGGATGCGCTGCTGGCCGGTCCTCCCGACTACGTTGTGGACGCGATTGACAGCCTGACCCCGAAGGTGGTCCTGCTGAAGAGCTGCGGGGAGCGCGGAATCCCCGTGATCGGCTGCATGGGCGCGTCCGCCCGGCGGGATCCCAGCCTGGTCCGCGTCGGACTGCTGGGTGAGACCCAAGGGTGTCCCTTGGCCCGGATGCTGCGGAAGCGACTCCGAAAACAGGGCGTCGCCCTTGATATCCCCGTGGTCTATTCGACCGAGCCGGCAGGAGCGGTTCTGCCGCCCGACGATGCAGAGGAACGCTATGAGCGCGGGCGGGTACGCAACCGCTTGCCGAGCCTGCCGACCCTACCCGCCATGTTCGGAAATGCCGCCGCGCAAGTAGTCATCGAGGCGTTGGCCAGCGGGTAGGAAAGGGGGGAAGGGGGAGCGGGAGGTCTGTTAGCTGGGTTGATGGGGAAGGGGGATTCCGCCACTGCCTTGATCAGCAGGTCATGGATTACCTGAAAAGTTTCGATCAGGGCATTGGTTCAACCCGACTCCATTAGCAGGCGCTCGTCCGAAAAGGCGCGCTCCTTCAGGCAATGGTTGCCGATCAATCAGATCATTCTCGAAATCGAAATCGAAATCGAAATCGAAATCGAAATCGAAATCGGGATCGGAATCGGAATCGAGGGCATTCCTGTTCTGTATGGCACCTGGCCCTCTGAGCACCGCTCAAACCTCGCTGCCGAGTGTTGTCAGCACCACAACAAAATGGTTGCGCTACCCGGTTTGTCGATAACGATAGCGACCCCGATCTTGTTTCGCTATCTACCTTTTCAGACAGCCTTTAGCAGGTCGAAGCGCCACCGCGCCTCTGCGCCCTCTGCGCGAGGCTCTCCGGATTCGGAAGGGGGGCTCGTCCCAGTCTGCGATGATCACTCGAAGAAGGTGCGGTGAAGGACGAATTGTGCGGCATCGAACTGATCCGGATCGATGATGAACTGGAGATTGACCCGCGGCATGGTTTGGCCGAGGGCCAGGATATCGATGTCTTCATTGGCCAAGGCCAGGACCGCCCTGGCGATGATATGCGAATCCTTCATGTTCGAGCCGATGGCGCAGACGATCGCGACCTTCCGGAGGGTAACCGCGGCTCCGGTGAATTCGGCGCTCAGCGAATTGGCCAGATCGGGGAGCAGGTTGTCTTTGTCGTGGACGAAATGGGTGATGGTGTTGGCATTCACGTTTTTCGCGATATAGCTGATGCCCTTTTCGTAAAATTGGGCCAGCAGTCTGTGGTCGTAACCGCTGAGACCGACCATTTCCGGATCGGTGATTTCAAGCGCGATCAAGTCGTCCCGGCCACAGATGATATCGACCTTGGGGATGGGCGAGACGAAGTCCCGTGCAATCAATGTGCCGGGATGTTCCGGTTCAAACGCGTTCTTGATGCGGATCGGAATGTCGCAAAGCTCCATCTCTTTTGACGCCTTCGAATGGATCGCCTCCATATCCAGATCGGCGAGTTGGTCGGCGATGTCGAAATTGATATTGCCGATGACCTTGACCCTATCGGGTCCGATCAAGACCGGGTCGCCGGTGCTGAGGTGGTACTCCTTGTGGATGATCCCTTCCCGGGCATTGGTGATGACGGCGATCTTGGAGAAGGTGATCTCGCTGTACCCGCGGTCGAACCGGCGCATGATCCCTTCGTTGAACTTGACGTAGCCTGTTACGATCGGCAACTCATGGTCGTAATCGATTTCGTCAAAGTGGCGCCGGAGCATTTCGTCGAAGGAGTAGATCCCGGTGTCCATCCATCCACTGAGGTCGACAAATGTGGCATTGATCCCATGGGCCTGGAGGATCTGGGTGGAGTTATAAGCGCTGTGCACCTCACCGATGGCGGCAAGGATCTCTCTGCTGGGCGGCAGGTAATCGGACTGCTTGAAATGGCCGTAGGAAAAGAGGCGGACCAGATCCCGGATGCAGGCATGCACCTCATCGAGGCGCTGATTGATGAAGTCGTTTGCCTCCGCGACATTCAATCCCAGGGGCTCGAACGATTGATTGAGCTCGAGCATGGTCGATCGCACCAATTCGAGCGCGGACTCCCAATCCTCCCCCCGGGCAAAGCGACCGTAGACGCCGGGCGCCCCGTTCTTCTTGTTCTCGAGAAGGAGATTGGTGATCCCGCCATAGGCGGAGACGACGAAGACGCGATTGTAGAGATCGGCACCGGTACGCTTCCCGATGATGACATTATCCATGACCTCCTTGAAGCGGGTCATGGATGTTCCTCCAATTTTCTCGACCGTGTGACGACCTCGCATGGACGCTCCTCCTCCTTCAGACTGCTCTACGATTTGGTTCCGGGGAACATATCCTAACGAGGAGAAAGTTCCAGGACCGGAGGGGTGTC
This sequence comes from uncultured Verrucomicrobiota bacterium, assembly GCA_937875495.1. Taxonomy (GTDB): domain Bacteria; phylum Verrucomicrobiota; class CALLYA01; order CALLYA01; family CALLYA01; genus CALLYA01. The sequence continues at coordinate 343 of CALLYA010000322.1, read as the reverse complement.
CTCCTGTGGTGGCAGGTTACTTTTTCCCATGTTGTTGAGCCCGTCCGAAAGGCGCGCTCCTTCAGGATTCACCTCCGGGAAACGGTTGCCGATCCTGCTTCGCTATCTACCTTTTAAACTTTTGGGTCTCAGCGAAAGGTCTTCGGATCCGGATGGGGAGGTCTCCCGCAGAGATCGCAGGGGGCGCAGAGGATTCGTTGGAAGAGGGGAATGCCGATCCATCGGATCGGTTTGCTCCAATTCCCTTGCTCGAGGTCATCCGAAAAGGCGAGCTCCTCCAGGCAATGATTGTCGATCAGTCCGATCTAGCTTCGCCATGGACCTTTTCGGACGGCCTCTAGCT
>CALLYA010000321.1 GCA_937875495.1 uncultured Verrucomicrobiota bacterium | reverse complement strand
GAAGCCCATCTCCTTGCGGGCTTGGCATATACGACTGAAACAAAAGCTGGAAATTCCGATAGCGCGTCTGATACAGTCGCAGCTTGGCGGCTGGAGGAGGTCGATCTTCGCTGTTGAAAGGATCGGTACCCGCGAGGTACTCCTCCAGGTTCGAAAAGCCGTCCTGATCCGGATCCAGAAAGGCATCCCGCGGATCCTGATAGTTCAAACCCATCTCAATTTCCCAATCGTTCGGCATTCCGTCCGCATCGTCATCGCCTTCCCTGCGGACATTCTTGGGGATGAGACGCTTGGTCTTCAGGTCGAGAATCGCCTTAGGCCCGATAAAGAGGTCGTAGTCGCCCAAGCGTTGCAGTTCAGGGTTCTCCAACTGGGCGGTGAAGGTTTCAAACAAAGCGATATCCACCGGGTCCGCGCCCGCTTCCGCCGCCCTCTGCGGAATACCCCATTGGTCCTCTTCCCACTGCGTGATGTTCCAATAGAGGATACCGCCCGATACAATCAGCCCGAGGAGGACGATGAGAAGCAACACCTTTTCCCAGTGATGCTTAAAGGCCACTCCGATCCCTGCGAGGTTTATCGCCATGATGCCTTACGCTCCTGTTGCTCACACAAAATGCTACGGTTTCGACACGCACTGCCGCCCTGTCCAGCTCCTTCGGACCTCCGCCCGGCTCTCATCCAGCGGCTATGGTTGGGTGACATCCGCCAGCTCCTCTTCCCCGGCCGCAGCCTGGAAATCGTAGGCCGTGACCATGAGGGTCACCTCTAAATACTCGTTGCCCGACGAGGGTAATTGCTCGCCGGTTCCGTAGGCAGGAGCGTTCATCCCCGGGTAGGTCGAGGCTCCCATCCCAGGGCGGCCGGTCGTCCCGGAACGCCCCATCGGGTAATAGGGATTTGCCCCACCACGCGTCGCTCCAGGCCCTATCGTTCCAGGCATCCCAGGAGCCCCCGGGAGCGTGCGCGATTGCCCATCTTGTTCGGCGATGTTGAATTGCGCGACCTCGTCGATTCCCCTGAGATTGCGCACGGTCAGTTCGTTGACAACCAGAAAATAGGGGCAGTCCCGCATGACCAGCGTGTTCATGAACATGCGCAGGCCAGAGGTCTGAGTAATGAAGGTCAAACGGAACGGGTATTCGAGATAATTGCCGTCCGGATTCGGATCCACGGTCCCAATCGGATTGTTCAGTGGGTCGTCAGCCCCAAGCTGGCCCGTCATCGTTCTGCTGCCACCACCCTCCATCCCCGCGCCTCCGGCCGGGAGTTCGAATTGGAGCCTGTTGGTCTGGACGATCTGAAAAAAGTCACTCTCAATCGCGGTTTCCACTAAATACGATCCGACCTCGAGCTGACGGAGCAAATGCGGCATGTAGGCATCGTCATCCGGTCGCATGCCCGCTACGTATTGGGAAAAACCGAGGTCGAACACCTCCGGGAGCAGCACATTCTTCTGACGGGCCTTGGATCGTAGATCGCTGATCCGCTGGTTGATCTCCCCGAGAAAGAGCTGCCGGTTCACTCCCGGCTTGATCGGGATCGTGAAGGCTCGGATTTTCGGGTCAACCTCGTTGCTGAATAGGTTGCTGATCTGCTGGAGGTTTTCCCCCACCTTTTCGACGTTCTCCTGGTTGGGATACGGCTTCTTGCGGATCAGGGACGAATAGCTCGTTTGCGATGCTTCCATCCTCCCTTTCGATTCCCTCATCCGAGAAAAGGATTGCCAGAAAAAGAAGAGGCTAACCCCGAGCAGCGCCAGAAAAACCACCAGCGACACAATCAGCCCGATGTGGTTTCGAATCTTATTCATTCGTTGCCTCCGTTTCGTCCACCATCGGCTGACCGGCAGGTTCCAATTCGGCAGCAGGATCCACGTCTAGAGCAGAACCTGCGCCTACAGCTGTATCCACTTCCAAACCTGAATCCACATCCAGAGCTGGATCCGCAACCGAATCGCTCACCCCCAGGTCACCCTCTAATAATGGGTCGACCTCCTGGCCGGTCTCGACCACTTCAGCAGCCGGCGGTTCTGGCGAATTGATCGGGTATTTGAACTCCGCCTTGGCCCGGAACCGGAAGAAGAGATCCCCGGCTCGCGGCGCAGGCGACTGGATCACCTCGGTGTGATTGGTCGCGAAGAGGCTGCTATTCTCAAGACAGGCAATCGCATCGTTCGCCATCAAGAAGAGGGATGGCCTTTGAGGATCGACAAGCCCCAGCCCCTCGATCATCACCCCCGGAATCGGTTGACCCGGAGCCCAGGGCCCTTCCACCCCTTCGGTCTCCTCTTCCAAACCAATTCCATACCCTGCAGCACCCATTCCATAGGCGCTGCCATAACCCATGGCCCCTCCACCTCCGCCGTAGGCCCCCCCGTAGCCCATGGCCCCTCCACCGCCGTATCCGGTCCCCATGGAACTGGACGAAGATGAGGATTCCAAAGCGACGTTGAACGGAGTCATCCGAGTAAACCAGATCGCGTTTCCACCTTCACTCAACGATCCCAAACAGTTGGAAATCTCGTTGAGCACCAGGTTCCACTGAACCCTCCGCTGGCAGAGGTAAACGTAGTTGCGGACCTGTTCGAGATATCCGTCGATCTCCCCTTGCTGGGCGCTGATTTCGCGATCAAACCGCTGCAAGACACGCACCCGGGAATCAACCTCCTTGTAAGTGTCGTCGTACACCTTTGCACCCTGAGTGCAATAAGCGAACCAACATACCACCGTCAAGAGCATGGCGAAGGCCGCAGAGACCAGATACGGGACCTTGCGCAACATCTCTTTCCGAGAGGTGATCCGGGGCGGCAACAAGTCGATTTCAACGGGACACTCGCCGACCTCGCGTAGGGCCAATCCGACCAGCTCGCCAAAGAGATGCGCCTTGCGGGAGAGATCCTCCCGATTGATCCCTTCAGCCAATTGCACATTGCGGAAAGGGTTCAAGTACTGAACGGAGACCTCCAACTTCTCGTGGAAGAACTCCGCCGTGTACGGCATAATCGAGCCGCCACCGGTCAACAGCACCCGCCGCGGGGCAGCTCCGCCCTGCTGGCTGCGATAGAAATTGATGGAGCGATTCACATCCACATGCAGCCGCGTCATCACGTTGCGAGCGATCTTCGAGATCGCGGCGGCCTCCTCGGATTCAGGCTCCTCGTATGCCCCTCCCAGCGCGACAAACCCGACATCCTTTTTGAGGGCCTCGGCCTCCTCGTACGAAATTTCCAGCTCGCGGGCAACCTGCTGGGTGATGTTCTGACCGCCAATGAGAATGCTGCGCGTGAAAAAGCGATTCCCCTCCATGAAAACGAGGTTGGTCGTGCGCGCACCAATGTCCAGCAGGATCGTCGGCTCCGAGACGTCTCCAGTGTTGTATCTCGCGGTATTGTAAAGAGCTAGAAGAGACACGTCGATCAGCGAGGTGCGAAACTTTGTCCGCTCCACCGCCTGTGCGATCTCCTCCACCTGGTCCTCTCGCACCGCGACGAGCAATACATCTACGCTGTCCTGGTTTCCGCTGATCAGCTGGTAGTCCCAGACAACCTCGTTGATCGGGAACGGAACATTCTGCGCCGCTTCGTATTGTACGATCTGAGCGATCTTCTTGGGATCGACGGGTGGCAAGTTCACAAACTTGGTGAAGACCGATTGACCGCTGATCGTCACCGAGGCAGGCCCTGGTTTGATCTGAGCCTTTTGCGCAATCCCATTGAGGGTCACCTGAACCAGGTTGGCAAAGTCCTTCTCATCTCCAGGTTGCAACCCCAATTCATCCTGGGCATAGCGAAGCAACGCCAGCCCGCCCCCCTTGAGATGCTGGAATTCGGCTAGCTTGACCGAATTCGCGCCGATGTCGATTGCCAAAATTCGTTTAGATGCCATGTCTCCCCCTGCTCAATCCATACTCCCTTTCTAACCGCCGCTTTCCAAGCCCTCATCCCGAGGGTCGTGTCGTGATCTCTAGCGGAGAAAAGGAGGGATCAAGGCCCTCTCTGTAAAAAACGTATCGCTCTCGGTATTGCCTCGTTACCACCCACGTCATCCCGCGCGGCGGAAACGCTATCAAGCCGTCAACCCAAACGTCAACCGGCTATCGTCCTTACACGCAGGCGAGGTTCCCGGACTTGTAACCGTCTACTCTAAGGATGGAGTTTCCAGGCGCAAATCCACGGGAGGGGTTTCCAGACCATATCCCCTTTTTTGGGAGGGTCCCCACGTCGCGTGTCCCATTCTTGATTTCAGTAAACCCCTCTATTACTCGACCTGACCCTCCACGAGCAAGCCGGAAGAATCAGAAAGATCGAAAACTTTTGCCTGTGAATGAGCGCCAAGGTTCATCGCCAGCCGGTCCAGACCCGCCGATTCAGCCATATTCCACGCGATCGCAAGCTCACTTTCCCCGTGGCTCCATACGCGCCCTGACCAGCTCCAGCAATTGCTTCGCCTGCTCACGGTCCGGCTCCATTCGGAGCACCCATTCAAAATGGTGAGCCGCTTCGGCGTATCCGCCTCGTTGAAACTGGCAAATCCCCGCCAGAAAGTTCAGGTCAGGATCCCTTGGCGCCTTCCTGAGCATTCGCTCCAGAAATGGCCCCGCCTCATCCCAGGCCTCAAGTTGTACCATGGAAGTCGCCTCGATCATCTGCAGGGGAAAGGATTCCGGAAATAGCTCAAGCCCGGGCGCTATCGCTTTCCTCGCCGCCTGAGGACGTCCCGTATTCACCTTCGCCGTCCCTGCGGCAACATACCCAATCTCGCAATATGGGTTGGAGGGGATCAATAGGCTCTCCGCCAGTTCTTCCGCCCGAACGAGGTCGCCCTTGCGCCGCAATAGATCAACAAGCGATTCCAGTGCAAATAGATGCTGAGCTTCACCCGCCTCCTCAACCAACTGCGCAAATCGCGATTCGGCCTCGTCCAGAGCACCTCGATCCCAGTATGCCTGCGCAATAAACCACCCGATGTAGGGATCCCGAGGATCGTTGCGTGCAGCCTCCGTAAAATGGGCGGGAAGTTCCTCCCTCTGGCCAAGCAATAGGCGGCGGGCCCGCTCCTCCATGTGCCGGTCCCAGGCAGCCCCCGGATAGTCCTCCCGAAAACGTCGCGCCGTTGCCAAAATGGACCGGAGTCCCCGTAAAAACCCCAATTCTCCGGCAATGATCCCCGTGTCATCGACTCGGCTCAAGGCACCCTCCAAGACCGCTTCCGCACCCTCCAGGTCACCGGTCCGCCGCAGACACTGAGCCAGGACCTTCCAAAGCTCGCCCGCCTTGGGGTTGCGATCCACACCGAGGCGCAAGCGCTCCTCCGCCTCCTTGAGACGTCCCAGCTCCATTAACGCCTCACCCTCTGTCGCAATCAGCCATGGATCCCCAGGGAGCGTCCCCCGGGCCCGGACAATCACCTTGAGCACCCGCTCCGGGTCGCGGAAGTCCCGCTCCCACCGAACACGCTCCACCCAGAATCCCGGGCGGGTCGGCTCCAACTCCAACGCCCGCTCCAATAAGGGGATGGCATCCTCGGTCCGACCCGCCCGGTACACGACTTGGCTCAGTGTAAACCAGGCATCGGGATCCTCCGGCGCGACAAATGCCGCCTGCTCCCCCGCCCTTCGAGCCGCCGGCAGGTCCCCTTCCTTCATATAGACCTCCGTCAGATGTATCCAAGCCAACGGATTCTCCGGGGAGAGCTCCAACGCACGCTCCAAAACTGATTTGGCATCCTCATAGGAGCCCATCCAGACCAGGAGCTTGCCCAAGTTGGTCATGGAGGCCACATCCTTGGGGTTCAAGGCCAATCCACGTCGGAATATCTCGATCGCAAAGAGCGGCTGCTGGAGGTGCGCCAAGGCCAATCCCAGGTGGTGGTATGCGGGCGCGAACTCAGGATCCACGGAGATCGCCCTGCGGCCTGCCTCCGCAGCCAGTTCAGCACGCCCCGCTTCCAATGCGGATGCGCTCAGCGCATCGAGATGCTCCGCATCGGGCGGACCCGACTGTGTCGCCCCAAGAAAGGCGTCAAAGGCGTGCTCCTTGCGGCCCATCGCCTGAAAACAACGCCCGGTCCAAAAGAGGGCATCGGCGGGGAGGGCCTCCCGAAGCGTTGCGTCGGACAACAGCTCCAAGGCTCGGTCAAATTCCCCGGAATCCATTGCAGACCTCGCCCTCAGCAACGTTAGATCAGGCCCGATCGCCTCAGCGCGTTCAAAAAGGGCGAGCCACTTTCCCCGCAGGGAAGCACTGGAGGAGAGCTCGGCCAAGCGAAAGGCGACCGATTGCACCTCCTGGCGGCGGGGCGCCAGTTCGATGGCGCGTTCGATCCAAGACACGGAATCCCCCTGAGCCCGCTCCGCGGCCATAGCCGCCAGGAGCGCGATCTGCCACCGCTCAGGCCCCAGATCCCAGGCCTCAGTCAACAGATCCAGGGCCGCCTCAGGTCGATCGGCCGCAAGATTCAGTTCAGCAGTGGCCCAAAGCGCCTCGTGCTCCACCGGCGGCAGTCGCGCCTCCAATTCCGAAAAACGCGCCCCCGGTGGAAACAACCGATCCGACGAATCCGGCCAGACGACACAGTCGAAGAGATCCTCACGTCCCGCCACCCCACGCTCGACCGATGCGAAACCTCCCGAGGAGGTCGCCACCACCGCACCAGGAGAGAGAACGGGACGAGCCATCAGCCGAATTCGAATCCGCTCCCCAGGGATCATCCCCGCCTCCGGCCTTGCAGCCCGTTCGGCTGCAACCCACTGAATCGGACCCAGCCCACCCCCCTCACCGGTCTCCGCCCTCGCGGCCACCCAGAGCCGCTCGCCTCGACCAGGGCGATCCTGGATGGGAGCCACCGGGAGTCCGAATCCAACCGCATCAATCGGCTCGACCGTACTCAAAACGAGCACGCCTCGAACCCGATCAAAACGGAGAATGGGCCAATCAGCCAGCGGTGAAGCCTCTGGTGCCGTGAAAAGCCTCCAGTCACCCCCTCCCATGACCAAACCGTAGGGCAACACCCAACCACGCAGGTCCCGGGCTGCCACCATGTACCCGCTCCTTAACACCACATCTCCGTCCGGTTCGATCTCGCGGCAAGGAAGAATACTTTGCAACCACTCGTCTGGTGGCGGGGCCGCCGAGACCTCGATTTCCCCAACGAGAAAAAAAAATGCCGCCCCCCATAAAATCAGGCTTAACAGAGTCCGAGATCCGCTATGATCTCCGCAACGCGTAAGGCTTCGAGGCAGTATTCGACCACCTCCCGCGATCAGGGGTGATCGGTGGTATTCATATGCGATACTTGACATGATTGCGGTTTTCACCTTGGGTATGCCGTTCAGGGCGGACGGAACGACCTCCGAGCAGGCATCTTGACCGAGCCTCTTCGGGTCCGTATAATTGTTCCACGCTCACACGACCAAAATTGATTGCCAGGCCGAGAGTGGGATCCGTCCCACTCTTTTACTTATTCAGGCGTGCCGTCGTTTCGCAGCCCCGCGCTGCGGTTCGGTGAACATGCACGGGGAGAGAAACGGGTATCCCCGAGGCTGGGGAGAGGTGGCTTCACCATGAACGGCGATTTTCTAGCTGTCTTGGACTATTACGAAAAGGAAAAAGGGATCGATCGGCAAGTCCTGATCGAAGCGGTCGAGAATGCGATTCTGACCGCCAGCAAAAAGAGTGTAGGCCCCGCGAGGGACCTGCGCGTCGTTTTTGACCCCAAATCCGGAAACATAAAAGCATTCGCCACTTTGCGCGTGGTCGAGAACGTCCGCAACCAGCATGGAGAGATCGCCCTGAACAAAGCGATTCAAACTGCACCGGATGCGAAGATCGGCGACGACGTCGAGGTGGAGGTCACCCCGACCAATTTCGGCAGAATCGCCGCGCAGACGGCGAAACAGGCAATGCTCCAACGCATCCGCCAGGCCGAACGGGATAAGATCTTTGAGGATTACCAGGACCGCGAAGGCGATATTCTGACGGGTAACATTGTCCGCTTCGATCGAGGCGACTTGATCGTCGACTTGGGCGGAGCTGAAGCCGTACTTCCGGAACGTGAACGCGTCGCCAACGAGGAGTACAATCTGCGCGAGCGGATCCGTGCCTACGTCGTGAGCATCCGCAACACCACCCACGGGCCGGAGATCATCCTCTCCCGCAGCCATCCAGGGTTCGTTCGGCGACTCTTCGAGCTGGAGGTGTCCGAGATCTATGACGGCACGGTCGAGATCAAGGCCGTCGCACGTGAGGCCGGGTTCCGTACCAAGGTCGCGGTCGTCTCCCATGACGAAAAGGTCGATCCGGTCGGGGCCTGTGTCGGCATGCGCGGCGTACGCGTCAAAAATATCGTCCGCGAGCTGAACGGAGAGAAAATTGACATCGTACGGTGGAACTCCGACATCCGTATGTTTGTCACCGAGGCATTGCAGCCCGCTCGCTTCAAAGAAATGGAAATCGACGAGCGGCATAAGCGAATCCGGATTATTGTAGAAGAATCGCAACTCTCCTTGGCGATCGGGCGTCGGGGACAGAATGCGCGATTGGCCTCCAAGTTGACAGGCTGGCGCATTGACGTGGAACGGGAAATTTCACCGGAAATGGCCCTGGAGATGAAGATTGAGGAGGCCATCGATGGACTCGTGCGGCATCTTGAGATCGACCGCACATTGGCGGGGACACTCGCCCGTGCAGGGATCGTGACCCCGGACGGCTTGATGGCCGTCGAACTGGATGACCTGATCGGGATTGGGCTGACTCCGGAATCGGCGCAGGAGTTGATGGCCAAGGCTGCGACCTTGGAACCGCCGTTCGACTTTGAGGACACAGACGATACGGAAACAGAACACGAAGATGGAGCCGACACCGATGCCGTCCAGCAAGAATCGGCTGCCGATCCATCCGATCATGCGGAGACAGAGGCCCCACCCAATGCCTCCGCCGAGGGCGATGACGACCAGGACCGCGACCCAGAGGTGAGCGGTCCCGAAAACTGATTTCAAGACCACCCAAGCAAAGGCGCCCGGGAACAAGAGCGCCCATAGGCACGATTTACTATCCATGAGTGTAAGAATCTATGAACTGGCCCGTAGGCTGAAAATGTCCAGCAAAGACCTGCTTGAGGTCCTGGAGAAAAAAGGTATTCCTGCCAAAAGCCACGCGAGCACCGTTGACGAGGAAATCGCCGAGGCCCTTGTTCAAGAGTTGTCGGCCGGCTCAACCGGGAAGCCGGCTGCAGCACCCAAGTCCGCAGCACCCAAGTCCGCAGCACCCAAGTCCGCAGCACCCAAGTCCGCGAAGAAAACCACTTCCACCGGGGCCGTCACGGATGCGAAATCGACTGGATCCAGCCACGCATCCAAATCCAAACGTGGCGACAAGCCCACCCGCGGGCCCAAGGAGCCGACCGAGACGGTCAAAGCGAGCGATAAGCCCTCAGGCGGTTCGCCCCGGGGTGAAGCCGGCGAAGCTTCAACACCTCAGGACGACAAAAATCAAACCCAATTGAGCAAGAAAAAGAACCTCGTGAACAAGCCGTTGCCGCCTTCTCGTAAACCCGCTGCCGTCGCGCACCCCGGCAGCCAACCCTCGCATAAAGCCGAATCAACCACTACGATGGCCGCCCCGGCTCAGGTCAATAAGCCCCTGCCTCAGACGGCGCCACCCCGACCCAAGGCGCTGCCCCCCGTCCAGGCCCATGGGAGACAGGCCGCGGCTGCAACCACTCCACCTCAGGCGGATGCGCAAGCCAAGATTCAGGTCCAGGGCGCTATGCTCCGGACCCGCCCGCCCATTAAGGTGAAAGACCTGGCGGAGGCGATGGAAATCAAACCCTTCCAGCTCATTCAAGAGCTGATGAAGAACAACATCTTCGCTACGATCAACGAGACCCTCGATGTCGAGATCGCCAAGGAAGTGGCAGCCAATTTCGGCTTCACCCTTGAGATCGAACGCCGGGAAAAAGCCCAGCACAAGACACTGCCCAAACAGCAGATCGAGGAGCCCGAGCCCACCGTCGCCGACAAGGAAGAGGACCTGGTGCCGCGTCCTCCGGTCGTCACCTTCATGGGCCATGTCGATCACGGTAAGACCAGTCTCCTGGATGCCATCCGCAAGGAAAACGTCGTCGCCACAGAGGCCGGCGGCATAACCCAGCACATCGGTGCCTACACCGTCGAGGCCGCTGGCCACCCCATCACCTTCCTGGACACCCCTGGGCACGAGGCCTTCACAGCCATGCGCGCCCGCGGGGCGCAGGTGACCGACATCGCCGTCCTCGTCGTGGCTGCCGATGACGGCATCATGCCGCAGACACGCGAGGCCATCAACCACGCGAAGGCCGCCGGAGTCGCCATTGTCGTAGCCGTCAACAAGGTCGATAAGCCCTCCGCCGACCCGATGCGGGTACGAACCCAACTCCAGGAGTTGGGGCTCATGCCCGAGGAGTGGGGCGGGGACACGATCGTGGTCGATGTCTCGGCTGCCACCGGTCAAGGCCTGGACGACCTCCTCCAGATGCTCGCACTGCAGGCCGAAATCATGGAGTTGAGGGCCAACCCCAACCGTCCCGCAGAGGGGACCATCATCGAGGCACAGCTCGAAAAGGGGCGTGGACCTACCGCCAACGCACTCATCCGAAACGGCACCCTCGAGGTCGGTGATTGTGTCATCTGCGGCCCCTATTGGGGCAAGGTCAAAGCCCTCATGGACCACACAGGTCAACGGGTGAAACGGGCGACCCCCTCCACCGCCGTCAAGATCCTCGGCATCTCCGGAGTCCCGGAGGCCGGCGCATTTCTGCAGGTCGTCGCCAACGACAAGCAGGCACGCGAGATCGCTGAACAGCGCAAGGAGCAGGACCGTGTCGGAGACCTCGAACGGCCCCGGCATGTCAGCCTGGAGCAGATCTATCAGCAGATCAAAGAGGAAGGCCGAACCAAGCTCAATGCCGTCATCAAGGCCGATGTACGGGGGTCGGTGGAGGCCATCATCGGCTCGCTCGAACAGATCCCGGATGACAAGGTCAAACTCGAGATCACCCACTCTGGAGTCGGTGACATCACCGACAGCGATGTCCTGCTCGCCTCCGCCTCGGATGCACTGATCATCGGCTTCAACGTCAAGGCTGAGGCCAGCGCCAAGGCAAAGGCTAAGCACGATGGCATCGAAATCCGGACCTATAAGGTCATCTACGAGCTGATCGAAGAAGTGCGGAAGGCCATGGAGGGGCTCCTGGAGCCCGAACTCCGCCAAGAGATCGTCGGCCACGCCGAGGTTCGGCAGGTCTTCAATATCTCCCGCGGCGTGCGCACCGTTGCCGGAAGCCAGGTCACCGACGGGCGGATCAACAAGAACAACCGTATTCGGGTGATCCGAAACGGGCGCGTTCTCCACGACGACAAGATCAGTTCTCTGCGACACTTTTCCGAGGATGTGCAGGAGGTCAAGGCAGCCCAGGAGTGCGGGATCTCCGTGGAGCGATTCCACGCCTTTGAGCCCGGCGACATCCTAGAGGCCTATGTCATTCAAAAATTCGCCCAGACTCTGTAGAGGCTTGACGCGCAGCCGTGGGTCCGACGCACGGCTGCTGGAGGCTATCGCCATCATGAAAAGCTCTCAACGGCTCAAGCGAATCAACCAGCTCATCCGCGAGGAATTGAGTGACATCCTGAGATCCGAGTTTCCCCTGGACCGCATGGATCTTATCAGTGTCCAGGAGGTGCGGGTCACCCGCGATCTCAAGTATGCCGAGGTCTTCATCAACTACCTTGGGACCCCCCAAGACCGGCACCGAGCCGTTGCCTTTTTGACCCAACGCAAGGGCCGGGTTCAGCAGTTGTTGGGCGGCCGCATCAAGCTACGCGAGACACCCCATCTCAAATTTGTCGAAGATCTCGCTATCGATCGAGGCAGTCGAATCTTGGAGATCCTTCAAGAGCTGGAAGAACGTGACGGTGTCCCGTCCGAGGGATCGGAGGAAGGAGCTCCCGTTGACCACCCAACCGACTCAGACCATCCTTGAAGCCATTGACAACTGCACCGGCTCCATTCTGATCATCGCACACAACCGCCCCGACGGTGACAGCATCGGCAGCGTCCTAGGATTGGCACTCGCACTCGACGCGGCCGGGAAAAAGGTGGCCATACGCAGCGAAGACCCCGTTCCTGAAAAATACCGGTTTCTTCCTTGTGTCGACCTCATCCGCGAACTGGATGCGGAAATCAATCCACCGGTCGAACTGGTCATGATCTTGGATTGTGCCGATTTCGATCGCATCGGTGCAGCCAAAGCGCTGATCCCACCCGGGGTCACCGTCATCAACATCGATCACCACGCGACCAACGCCGGCTTCGGCGACATCTCTTGGATCGATCCGAATACCGCCGCTACCGGCGAGATGATCGTTCGTCTGCTCAATGAGGGCGGTATCAGGATCCCACAGGATTGCGCAGCCGGACTGCTGACCGCGATCATCACCGACACCGGGTCTTTTCAATACGCCCAGACGACCGCCGAAACCTTGCGGATCGCAGCCAACTTGATCGAGGCAGGCGCACCGATCTCCGACCTGTGCGAGGCCTTGTACATGCAGTTCAGCCGTCAGCGGGTCCGGCTGCTTGCACGCCTGCTGGATCGGCTCAATTTCGCGTGCGGCGGACACTTCTGTTACGCCTGGCTCGACTCTGAAATCTTTCGAAAGACCGGCGCTACTCGCGAAGAGACCGAAGGATTGATCGACCATATTCGCGCCATCGAAGGCGTCGTCGTCGCCGCGATCCTGGAGCGCCTTCCCGACGGGCAGCAGATACGCATGAGCCTCCGATCCAAGAACCCCGATGTGAACGTCGGTGCCATTGCAGCGATCTATGGGGGCGGTGGACATATCGCTGCGGCCGGCGCACACATCGCAGAACCCCATGCGGAATTTGAATCGGAACTGGTGGAACATGTCTGCAAAACGATCGATCAGGCCGCCATCCGGCCCCGTGCCTAATCAACCGCCCGTCATCCGGCCAGAGGATGGCTTGCTCCTCGTCGACAAACCGGCAGGAATGACCTCTCACGATGTCGTTCACGCCGTCCGTTCCCACTTCAGGATCCGAAAGGTCGGTCACTGCGGGACGCTCGATCCCCAAGCCACCGGGCTCCTCATGCTCCTGACCGGACGCGCGACCCGGCTCTCTCAACTCCTGATGGGCAGCGACAAGACTTACCTCGGGACCATCCGATTAGGGACCCGCACCTCCACCCAAGACTCAGAAGGCGAAGTGCTGGAAGAACTCCCCGTGCCCGAATTGTCCGAGGACGAGATCAAGGCCCAAATGCGTCCGTTTCTCGGCGACCAATATCAAACCCCACCCATGGTTTCAGCCGTCAAGATCGACGGACAACGCCTCTATAAATTGGCACGCAAAGGCCAAGAGGTGGAACGTCCGCAAAGGTTCATCCACATCTACCGTTTTGACCTCCTCGAGTTCCATAGACCTGACGAGCTGATCACCCTGGTCCGCTGTACCAAAGGGACCTATGTTCGCACTCTGGCGGAGGATCTCGGTCGAGCCCTCGGCTGCGGAGCGCATTTGGCCGCATTGCGAAGGACCAATTCCGATCCGTTCTCCGTGGACCAAGCCCACTCCCTGGCCAAACTACTCTCCGCCCCGCCCGAGCCGCTCGGCATTGTCCCCTTCCTGATCCCCTTCCATCAAATTCGCGCCGGGCTCGACACCATCGCGTGAGCGTACCATCCGTCCGAACGTTACTGATCCCCGCCATGGAATACCTGACCCATCCGGAACAATTGGCTGCTATCGACAGCCCACTCTATCTCGCTATCGGGACCTTCGACGGAATCCACCTCGGCCATAAAAGGGTGATCCAAAACGCCGTGCATCAGGCCACTCTCCGCCCCGGGGGGCGATCGGGGGTCATCACCTTCCACCCCCATCCACTGGAAATCCTGGCTCCCCAGCACGCCCCGGTAGCCCTCGCCGCTCCGAGTCAAAGGCTTCCACTCTTTGCCGCACAGGGGGTCGATTTCGTCCTCGATTTCGCCTTCTCCCGGGAGTTCGCTATGCAGACCCCCGCTGAATTTGTCGACAACCTCCTCCGCCAATGCCCCCGGCTCGAAGGGATTACCGTCGGGTCTGATTGGAAGTTCGGCAGGGATCGAGCTGGAACCGTCGCGCTGTTGCGGGAAATCGGTCAGTGCCAGGGGTTCCGGGTCGACAGCATCTCCACCGTCATGGTCCAGGGCTGCGCAGTGAAGAGTACGCGGATTCGGAACATCGTCCGCGAAGGCGACCTGGCCAAGGCGCACTTCCTGCTCGGTAGACCCTACCCGGTGCAGGGCCGGGTGGTGCGTGGTCGTCAATTGGGCAAGAAACTCGGTTTTCCCACCGCCAACCTGGCCGTGGAAAACCAACTCCTGCCACCTCCCGGTGTGATGCTCGTGGAAGTGAGAATTGAGGGAGACCCCGCCTGGAAAACCCTTCCAGGCGTGGCCAATCTGGGACATCGCCCCACGATTGAACCCAAGGTCGCCGACCAACATCCGCCACTCCTAGAGGTTCATATCCTGGACTGGTCCGGCGATCTCTACGGGCGCAAGCTCGAAGTCGCCCTCATCCACCGCCTGCGGGCGGAACAGAAGTTCAGTGGTATCGACGAACTCGTCTCGCAGGTGCACAGAGATCGGGAATCAGCCAGGCATCTCTACACACGTCTGCTCGCCGAAGGTTTTACCGCACTCGCACAGGAACCCTCCCAAGCGGCCCTGACTTGAGCCCGTCCGATCCGTCTCTGCATCGAAATCGAAATCGGAATCGGGATCGATCCCTGCCTGTATGGCGCCTCCCCTCCGAGCACCGCTCAAACATCGCTGCCGAGTTGGGTCAGCACCGCAACAGCACGGTTGCCCTACCCCGTTTCCTGTAGCC
>CALLYA010000320.1 GCA_937875495.1 uncultured Verrucomicrobiota bacterium | reverse complement strand
GGTTGGTCGAAAACGCCACCGCGCCCTCTGCGGGAGGCTTTCCGGCTCCGGATGGTGAGGAGGACTCCCGCAGAGGGCGCAGAGGAATACAGAGATGTGGAATTGCAGATACATCGGAGCTGTTTTCTGCCACTGCTTTGTTCAGTTAGTGGGAATATGCTCCAAAGAATTGGTTGGATGGATCACAGCATTGGACCTCACCCGCCCTCATGGCCTGGTCGAAAACGCCACCGCGCCCTCTGCGGGAGGCTTCCCGGATGGGCATGGGGAGGGCAGGTTGGGAAAGCAGCTATCTTTTCGCACAACCTCTCGTTAGGAATATGGAGTGGGGTATGGATTTTGCGCCATGGAAGACGCATGAGAATCGGCTGGCGGGCCGGGCGTGGTTTTCGAATTTCCAGCATTTGGTGACGGCGTTTCGCGGCAATGCCCGTCTGAGCGAATACTCGGAGTGCCTCAACGGCGTCTGGAGCTTTTGCTATGCGTCCTCGCCGCAGGAGGCGCCTCAGGGGTTTGAGAGCGTGGGTTTCGATGATCACGCCTGGGATCAACTGCCGGTTCCGGCGCACTGGCAGTTGCATGGGTACGGTCGACCGCACTACACGAATGTCGTATACCCATTCCCGGTCGATCCTCCGCATGTGCCGAGCGAAAACCCGACCGGATCGTATCGTCGTCGGTTTTGGATATCCGATCATTGGGCTGGACGCCGGCTGGTATTGCGGTTTGACGGCGTTGATTCGGCGTTCGAGCTCTGGGTGAACGGCCACTATATCGGGATGAGCAAGGGCAGCCGGATGCCGGCGGAATTCGACATCACCGAGCATGCCGGTCCTGGAGAGAACCTGTTGGCTGTGCGGGTCTATCAATGGTCGGACGGGAGTTATCTGGAAGACCAGGATATGTGGTGGTTGAGCGGGATCTTTCGGGACGTGACCTTGTTGGGCCTTCCTCGCATGCACCTGTGGGACTTCGTGGTTCGCTCGGAATTCGATTCGGTCGAACAGCCGGCGTGGTTCGATTTTGATGTGACCGTGTACCGCACTGAAGCGGCGCGGGCGGAGACGCCCACAGTGGAAGTAATCGTCCTGGACAAGGACCTGCAGGGGCTGGAGCCGGATCCCGGGTTTCTCACCTTTACCGGGGTATCGGAGGATGGCGCCTACCTTCACTATCGGGGGCGGGTGCGTGTCGCACAGCCGCTTCCGTGGTCCGCCGAACGACCGGACCGCTATCATGTGGCCTTCCAGGTCTTTGGCGAGAAGGGTGAGTGGCTCGATGCAGTGCACACGTTCGCTGGAATTCGGCGGGTCGAGGTCCGTGACGGGCAGCTGAGAGTCAATGGTGTGCCAATCATGCTCAAGGGTGTCAACCGCCACGAATTCCATCCCGATTTCGGACGTGCCATCCCGTTTGAGGTGATGGAGCAGGACGTCCTGTTGATGAAGCGGCACAACATCAATACGGTGCGCACGTCACACTATCCTGCTCATCCATGGTTTTATGACCTGTGCGACCGTTATGGACTCTACGTCATCGACGAGGCCGATTTAGAGACCCATGGATTCCAGACCGTTGGCGACTGGGACCTGCCGGCCCGCGAACCGGAATGGGAGGCCGCGTTTGTGGATCGGATGGAGCGCATGGTATTGCGGGATCGCAATCACCCTTCGATCATCCTCTGGTCGCTCGGCAACGAGGCCGGCTACGGCGTGAACCATGAAAAGATGGCCGTGCGTGCGCGTGCCTTGGATCCGACCCGGCCGATTCACTATGAGCGCGACCTGAAGGCACAGACGGCGGATGTGTGGAGTCAGATGTACACCTCGGTCGAGGATGTGATTCGCATTGGTGAAGACCCCGGCGGCGGCAAGCCCTTTATTCTATGCGAATACGCGCATGCCATGGGGAACGGTCCTGGAGGGCTGCGTGCCTATTGGGATGCGTTCTATCGGTATCCGCGTTTGCAGGGCGGCTGTGTCTGGGAATGGATCGACCACGGCCTGCGTGCCCGGACGGCCGATGGAAAATCGTACTTTGCCTACGGCGGCGATTTTGGCGAAGACCCGCATGACGGCAATTTTGTGATCGACGGACTGCTCTTCCCTGATCGCACGCCTTCTCCGGGGCTGTTGGAGTATAAGAAGGTCCTGGAGCCGGTTGCGGTATCCCAGGTCGAGGGGCGACCGGGGTCGCTCCGAATCCTCAATCGCCACGATTTTATCGATCTGTCGCATCTGCAGCTGGTCTGGTGCCTGGAATCCGACGGTGATGTATTGGAGGGCGGTGTGGTCGCGCTCCCGGCGATTGCGGCGGGTGAAGCGGGCGAGGTCGGTCTGCCCTGTTGTATGGGGCCGGGTGAGTTCCCGGGACGCGAGCAGTTCTTGAACTTGAGTTTCCGGCTGAACCGGGCCCTGGGCTGGGCGGAGATCGGGCATGAGGTCGCGCGTGCCCAATTCGCGCTGGGTCCTGGGTTGAAGGGGCCGGATCCATCGCGGATGTGCCGGGGAGGCAAGGTCACCACGGAGCAACGTGGCCCGGAATTGGTCTGTCACTCAGGGAACGGCAGTACGGTGTGGGACACGGTTCGCGGTCGACTAGCTGCCTGGAAATTTCACGGACGGGATCTCCTGCTGGAGGGACCGCGGCCTCAATTTTGGCGGGCGCCGATCGACAACGAGCGGATGGGTGCCGGTGCGGAGGTTGCCAAGAGCTGGCGGGACGCGGGCTTGGATCGGCTGACGGAGCGGTGTGATCGGTTTGAGCACAACCAGGGAGTGGACAGGGCTGCTTGGCGGATTCGGACTGAGCTGACGGTGGCTCCAGCGGGGGCGGCCCGGTTTTACCGATGCTCGGTAGCCTACACCGTTTCCGGTCGCGGCTGCGTTGGTGTCCACATGGACGGCGAACCTGAGGGGCCATGGCCAGCGATGTTGCCGCGCATCGGGATGCGGCTGATGTTGCCGGCCTGGGTCGAGCAGGTCGAATGGTTCGGACTCGGCCCCGGGGAGAACTATTCGGACAGCCACGAGGCGTGCCAGGTAGGGCGTTATCGCATGCCCGCAAAGGAGATGCTGACCCCTTATGTCGTTCCGCAGGAGAACGGGAACCGTGGAGGGGTCCGTTGGCTGGCGGTGATGAACGTCGCCGGTGACGGCTTCGCGGTCGCAGCGGAGCCGGAGCAGGCCCTCAACTTCAGCATCCATCGATGGACCGCGCACGAGTTGGATCTGGCGGGGCATGCGTATGAATTGCCCAAGACAAACAGGTGGGTTCTGAACCTCGACTGGGCGCAAAACGGCCTGGGCAGCCACAGCTGCGGTCCGGTCTTGGCCCCTCAATTCCAGTTGCGCCCCCAGGCCTTCAGCTTCGGCTTTCGCATGATCCCCCTCCGGGGAGGCGACCGAATCTGGCAAGTCCCGATCGAGCGCATGACCCTCGAAGCAGACGACCCGGGCGGAACCGCTGAGGCGTAAAGGCAGAAGGCAGAATCATCGATGCTAAAGCGTGTCCGCAAAGCCCATTGGCCGACAACGAAAGGTCTCCGGGGCCGGATGGGACAGCGGCTGCCTTTTCGGACGGGCTCCTTCATGCGTCGCTAAAAGGCAATGGTTGCCGATCGGTCGGATCGGTCGGATCTGTCGAAATCGAAATCGAAATCGGGATCGGGATCGAGTTAATCGAGTTAATCGAGTTAATCGGGGGAATCGGGGGAATCTCTGTTCTGCAGGGCATCCGGCCCTCTGACCACCGATCAAACCTCGCAGCCGAGGCTTATCAGAACCGCAACAGCGGTCCCGGTTTCTCATTTCCGAATCCCATCATGTGTCCATTCGAAGCGCGACCCCGAGCTTGCTTCGCCATGGACCTTTTCAGACGACCTCAAGCCATCCCTCCTTCGCGTCTTTCCCACCCCACTTCCCCCCTTTCTTGCCGATGCGGGAAGAAATGTGGATAGTGTCCGCCTGGATTCGATCGTTTGAAATTCTTTGACCCCGGAACGAAACCGGAGGAGGCAAACCATGGACGATGCATTGGCGCCGAGGCTCAAGTGTCTCGCTGAACGGGTGGATCACCTAAGGGGGTATCTTTGACGTCGCGCGTGGCCAGGAGGAGTTGAGGCAGCTCGAGGACAAGATGTCCAGCGGTGACTTTTGGAACGATAAAGAGGCGGCGCGCACGGTGATCGAGCGGGTCACTCTATTGAAGTCCAAGGTCAATCCATGGCTTGCACTGAACGGGCAGGTCTCTGACTTACAGGTGCTGATGGAGTTGGTCGAGGCCGAGGCTGAGGGCCCGGAGCGGGATGCGACGCTCAAGGAGATTGGGGAGCAGCTGGAGCAGGCCGAGTCCGACTACGAGACGCTGGAGCTGCGCTCGCTTTTGAGCGGTCCGCACGACGGTGGCAATGCGATTGTCACGATTCATGCCGGAGCAGGTGGCACAGAAAGCTGTGACTGGGCGGACATGCTGCTGCGGATGTACCGCCGCTGGCTGGAGCGCAGTGGGTATGAGGAGGAGCTCATTGACATTCAGCCGGGGGACGAGGCCGGGATCAAGAACGCCACATTCCTGGTCAAGGGCGCCTATGCTTACGGCTATCTCTATCCGGAGCGTGGGGTACATCGGCTGGTTCGGATCAGTCCCTTCGATTCGCAGAGCCGGCGGCACACTTCATTCGCATCGGTCGACGTCCTGCCGGAGTTGAGCGACGACATTGAGATTGAGGTTCGCGAAGAGGATCTGCGCATTGACACCTATCGCTCGAGCGGCGCGGGTGGGCAGCATGTGAACACGACCGATTCGGCCGTCCGCATCACGCACTTGCCGACCGGCATTGTGGTGTCCTGCCAAAACGAGCGTTCCCAGCACAAGAACCGCGCGACAGCAATGAAGGTCCTGAAGGCCCGGCTCTACGAGCGTGAGCAGGAGGAGCGGAGGGCCAGTATGGAGAAGCTCTATGGCGACCGCGGAGAGATCGCCTGGGGCAATCAGATCCGGAGTTATGTGCTTCAACCCTATACGATGGTGAAGGACCATCGGACGAATCACGAGGTGGGCAATGCGCAGAGCGTATTGGACGGCTCGATTGATTCGTTTATCCAAGCCTACCTAAACTGGCATGAGCGTCCTAAACACGATTCTTGACAACACCCGATCCGAGCTGATTCAGGCGAAGCAGGTCCGCCCGCTTGCCGAGTTGCAGGCCATAGCGGCGGAGCAACCACCGGCGCGGGGGTTTGCCCGCGCACTCCGACGCGAATCAGGCTCGGCTCCCGTGCATCTGATCAGTGAGGTGAAGCGCGCCTCGCCGAGTGCCGGCAGGATCCGGGACGACTTTGATCCCGCCCGGATTGCGGCGGCCTATGCGCGTGCCGGTGCCCATGCGATCTCGGTACTGACCGATCGCCGATTTTTCGAGGGGAGCCTGGAATTCCTGCCGCAGATTCGGGCGGTGGTGGATCTGCCGGTGTTGCGCAAGGATTTTATGGTTGATCCCTATCAGATTTGGGAGGCGCGCGCATACGGCGCGGATGCGATCCTCCTGATTGTGGCCGCGCTGTCGAAGGAAGCGCTGCGAGAGCTTCACGGCCTGGCGTTGAGCCTTGGCATGGACGCCTTGGTCGAGGTCCACGACGGGGCTGAGCTGGAAACGGCGTTGGAGGTGATCACGCCGCGCGTGCTCGGCGTGAACAATCGCAATCTCAAGACGATGCAGGTGCGCCTGGAGACCGCGCTCGAGCTGCGCTCCGGCATCCCGGACGGCGTTGTTGCCGTGGCCGAGAGCGGAATTCACACCCACGCCGACGTCCGGCGCCTGGAGACTGCAGGCTTTGATGCGATGCTGGTGGGTGAGTCGCTGATGCGGCAATCGGATCTCGAGGCAGCGGTGCGTACGCTGCTTACGGGTGGAGCCTGAGTTTGAGGCAAGTGAGGCTTCGTCGGGCTGCTGCCGCGGCCTGGAAACTCATGATTCTCTAGATGTGAGGGTGCGATGAGACGGGTACGATCGAAGGTTTGCGGACTGCGAGGGTTGGCGGATGTGCAGGCCTGTATTTCGGGCGGAGCGGATGCGATCGGCCTGGTTTTTCATGCCTCGAGCCCGCGCCACGTCACCATCGAAGAGGCGGTGGTGCTTTCGCATGCTGCAAGTCCGTTTGTCACGGTGGTCGGACTCTTTGTCGATGCCCCACTGGACCAGGTCCGCGAGACTGCGCGGAGCTGTAGGTTGAACGTCATTCAACTGCATGGTGAGGAATCACCCGAGTACTGCTCCGCTTTACGGAACGATTACCCGGTCCTGAAGGCCGCCCGGTTGCGTGACCAGGATTCGGTCCTTGCCCTTGGCCGGTACCACGACTGCGTTGACGCGTTGTTGCTCGACGCCTATGTTGCCGGCCAAGCGGGCGGCACGGGGCACTCCTTTGATTGGTCGTGGTTCAACGCTGCTAGAGAGTCCGTCGATGAGCCGCTCATCCTGGCAGGTGGGCTGACCCCGGATAATGTTGCCGCTGCGATTGCCCGGACCCACCCCTATGCCGTTGACGTATCGAGTGGGGTGGAATCGGAGCCAGGCATCAAGGACCCCTCGAAAATCCTTCGATTTCTAATGAACCTGCAAGGAGCAACAAGATGAGGCTGCCGGACGAACACGGTCGATTTGGCCGGTACGGTGGGATGTACGTCCCTGAGACTCTGATGTCGGCCTTGACCGACGTGGAGGCGGAGTTTCGTGCGGCCCAGAAAGATCCTGCGTTTCAGGCTGAAATGGATCTGTATCTGGCCGATTACGTCGGCCGGCCCACGCCGCTCTATTTCGCAGAGCGCCTGACTCAGCACCTGGGTGGTCCCAAGATCTATTTGAAGCGTGAGGATCTCGCGCACACCGGTGCGCACAAGATCAACAATGCGCTCGGTCAGATCCTGCTGGCGCGACGCATGGGAAAGAAACGGATCATCGCCGAGACTGGTGCCGGCCAACACGGCGTGGCGACGGCCACCGTAGCCGCGCGTTTCGGTCTGGAGTGTGTGGTCTACATGGGGCGGGTGGACATGGAACGTCAGGCCCTGAACGTCTTTCGCATGGAGTTGATGGGGACCGAGGTGCGCGGGGTGGATGCCGGGTCGAAAACGCTGAAAGAGGCGATCAACGAGGCGATGCGTGACTGGGTGACCAATGTCGATTCGACGCACTACATCCTTGGTTCCGCGCTCGGGACGCATCCGTACCCGGAGATGGTCCGTGAGTTTCAGAAAGTGATTGGGACTGAATCCCGCAGCCAGATCATGGAAAAGGAGGGTCGGCTTCCGGATCGTCTGATCGCGTGTGTCGGCGGTGGGAGCAATTCTATCGGCCTTTTTTATCCGTATGTTGAGGACACCGGCGTTCGCATGATCGGGGTGGAAGCGGGCGGGCGTGGGATCGCTTCCGGGGAGCATGCCGCCCGTTTCCAAGGTGGAACACTTGGAGTGCTTCAGGGATGCATGACCTATCTGCTCCAGGATGATGACGGCCAGATCGAGTTGACGCACTCGGTCTCAGCCGGGCTCGACTACGCGGCGATCGGGCCGGAGCACTCCTATCTCAGAGAGATCGGGCGTGCCGAATACACCTATGCCGACGACACGGAGGCACTCGCTGCGTTCCAGCGCTTGAGTGAGTTGGAGGGGATCATTCCTGCCCTCGAGTCCGCCCATGCCATAGCCTATTGCCTCCGTGAGGCACCGGGTGTGTCCAAGGATGAAATCTGGGTTGTGAGTTTGAGCGGCAGGGGTGATAAGGACGTGCAACAGGTCGCACGGATCATGGGCAAGGGCCATTTGGGGTAAGGTTGGCAGAGGTCCCCGGCATCGGTCGGTTTGGACCTGTCCGAGGGCGTGTTTCTGCATGCCGCGTCTGGAGACAAGGCCTGATGACGCCTGCATGATCGGATTGGAAAAGGAATTTCAGGACAATTTTATGAATTCAATGACAGGACATGGCCGTGCGGTTGCGGAACGGGAGGGCATTCGGTTTGCCGTCGAAATTTCCTCGGTCAATCGGAAGCAGTGCGAGATCGTCGTGAGCCTGCCTCGGGAACTCGGCAGCCTGGAAAACCAGGTGCGCGCGGAGGTCCAGAAGCGTGTCAACCGGGGGCGGGTATCGGTATTTGTTGTGATGGAGACCGTTCCCGATCGGGATCTGCGCGAGGTGCAGATCGATCAGGGTTTGGCGCTGAAATGCGCGCGCGCGGTGGAACAGCTCCGCGATTCCCTGGGCTGGAAGGAGAGTGCCCTGGACCTCGATGTGATCTTCCGCCTCCCGCAGGTGGTCCAGGTGGTCGATCCCGGACTCAAACCCGAGCTGGCCTGGCCGGTGATTGAAGAGGCGTTGGGCGCGGCAATGGAGCAGTTTCTGGGCATGCGCGCGATCGAGGGCCAGGCGATGGGGGACGATCTGCGCATGCGAGCGGGACTGCTGGAACGGCTGCGCGCAGAAATCGAAACACGCAGGGAGGCGGTCGTCATTCACTACCGCGAGGCGCTCACCCAGAGAATTGAGGAGCTTGGGGTCAAGGTCGAGGTCGACGACGATCGCCTCGCCCGCGAGGTCGCCTATTTTGCGGATCGGAGTGACATCTCCGAAGAGCTGACTCGCATCAGCAGCCATTTGGCCCAGATGAACACCATGCTCGAATCGACCGATGCGATCGGACGTTCCCTCGAGTTCCTGCTGCAGGAGTTGAACCGTGAGTTCAACACGATCGCGTCGAAGGCATCCGACGCTCCGATCTCGCAGGCGGTAGTGACGGCAAAAACAGAGATGGAACGTATTCGTGAGCAGATCCAGAACATCGAATAGCGGGCCTTGGGCGGCTGGAGCGGCCAAGATTCCGCTGATTGTGATCGTTTCCGCGCCTTCTGGGGCGGGGAAGACCACGCTCTGTCATCGGCTCATCGCCGAGTCCGGGGGGCGGTCTGTCTTCAGCGTGAGTTGCACGACCCGCGCGCCTAGACCGGGCGAGGTCGAAGGCAGAGAGTACTGGTTTCTGGAGGAATCCGAGTTTTTGCTGCGTGCGCAGAGGGGCGAATTCTTGGAGTATGCCCGAGTGCATGACCATTATTACGGCACGCTGAAACGGACGGTTGCCGACCATCTGGCAGTCGAGCGTGACGTCTATTTGGACATTGATGTGCAAGGGGCGAGGCAGATTCGCGCCGTTGCAGCCTTGCCGATGGAAGACGGACGAATCCTCCCGATCGAGGCCTTTGTCTGCCGCATCTTTCTCCTGCCGCCTTCGATGGAGGTCTTGGAGCGTCGGCTGCGGGGGCGCGCGCTGGACGCCGAGGAGGTGGTGCGGCGCCGGATGGCCAATGCCCTGGACGAGCTCAAGCATTGGGATCAATATGATTATATCGTGGTCAACGACGATTTGGACCGTGCGGTGGCCGAGGTACAGGGCATTCTGAGCGTCGAGCGCAGGCGCGTTGGACGCTTCATTGCGCTCCACGGAGCGGCGGGAGACTGATATGGAGGAACCAAGAAAACCGAACGTGGTGCTGGGTGTGACCGGCTCGATTGCGGCCTACAAGGCCGCCGAGATCACGCGGCAATTGGTCAAGGCGGACATCAATGTCCTTCCGGTGATGACCGATGCGGCCACCCGGTTTCTGGGTCCGCTCACGCTGCAATCTCTGAGTCTGAACCCGGTCACGACCGGACTCTTCGACGAGGAGGAGAGCTGGCGCCCGACGCACATCGCGCTGGCGGACATGGCGGATCTTCTGTTGATTGCGCCGGTAACGGCCAACGTGATGGCGAAACTGGCGCATGGTCTGGCCGATGACGTGCTCACCGCGATCGCGTTGGCCACCCGGGCGCCGTTGGTGCTTGCTCCGGCGATGAACGTCAAGATGTGGGAGCATCCGGCGACGCAGGCCAACCGGCGGCTGCTGGAAGAGCGTGGCGCGCGGCTGATCGGTCCGGAGACCGGCTTTCTGGCCTGCGGCTACGAGGGTAAGGGGCGGATGAGTCCCCCGGAAGTGATTGTCGAACGGGTGTTGCAGTACCTGAAGCATCGCGGCTGAGTGCGAAAAGTGATCGTCGGCATCGCTCCTGAACCGGGGAGCCCTGCGCAGAGCTGGCCGGACTTTTTTCAGGGATAACACGGAAATGGAACTGTAATCTTCCGTGAATTCTGTTGTCCGTGGTTCATAGAGTCAGCCTGTCAATTGGTCCTTTGCACAAGAGCACTTCGTTTTGCTTCGCCTTGTAACCAGGGGTAGGGTAACTGCAAACGGAGGGAAGAACCAATGGCGAAGCTGAATGGGAGATGCGACTACCAGTTAAAAATTACCTTGTCCAGGAGCAGGCCGCCGATCTGGCGGCGCGTGATCGTGCCCGACACGATGCTGCTGCCGGAATTCCATAAGGTCATCCAGAGTGCGATGGGATGGGAGGATTACCATCTCCACGAGTTTAACATCGGTGGTAGGCGATTCGGTGTTCCGGATCTGGATTGGCCCACAGAGGTTATCAACGAATCCGGGGTCATGCTGAATCAGATTTTCTCGGCAGAAAAGCAGAAGATTGGATACCTGTACGATTTCGGTGATAGTTGGGAGCATGCAATTCTGCTGGAGAAGATCCTGCCAAGGATCGGAGTCGCATTACCGCCTCGATGTGTCACGGGCAAGCGTGCCTGCCCGCCCGAGGATTGTGGCGGGATCTACGGGTATTATCACCTGCTCGATGTGCTGGAGGATCCTCAACACCCTGAGCATGAGAGTTTGGCCGAGTGGGCCGACGACGAAATCGATCCGGAGTATTTCGATCTCACGCTGATCAACACGAGGCTGGCCTCCCTAGAATGAAATGAAATGAGGATTGAGATGGAAGCGAAAGCCACCTTGCTGAGGAGAATTGAAAACATTCTGCAGCGTGTTGGGATCGGCATGTTGGTGGTCTTGCTGACCTTGGGCGTACTTTTTGATTGGATCGCCCCGATTTGGGCTATGGTCTCGGCCGGCGGCTTCATCGTGGCGAGCTTTATGATCGGCATGGTCGACTTGTACCGGAATCGGCCCCGTGCCTGTCTCGATGGGGGGGCCCCCGAGGGTGGTGACCCAACTCGGCAGTGAAGTTT
>CALLYA010000319.1 GCA_937875495.1 uncultured Verrucomicrobiota bacterium | reverse complement strand
GCTGGACAGCATTCATCAGAACGAGAATGGTGTGCAGGGCGCTTTGCAGCAGCTCTATATCCGCATCGCTAAGTTGCTTTTGCCCCAACCGTTCATGAAGATCGAGGATCTGCTTTCCGTTGGATTTCAGCAAACAACGCGACAGTGGCCACCAATGTACCGTCATGAGTTGGGTTTCAAAGAATGGTCGAAGTGGGATTGGGCGTGCGCGATCTGCTTTCCGGTTTTGGGGCACGGAGAATCGTCCAATGCCAGAATGACCTGGCCATCACTTTGAAGCAGATTCCGGCCTTTCAAAATGGAAAGAACGCCCAACCAGATCCTATCCCATGGTAATCTTCGAAGAGCCCAGCAGCCCATTCCAGCATCGCAAACTTATGCCACCTGCCAGAGATAGGCATTGGGAGTTCAAGTACATCCGCTGGAGGCACTTGTTGAATGGAAAGACGAACCTGCTCAAAAAGCCTTGATCCAAAGGCACAATTCACTCACAAGGGTCGTGATTCCTGACCCCCTCCACCCCTGAGGTTTTGATCATGAGAACAAGAAATCTACTGATGCTTGAGTTCGTAGCGCTGGCTTTGTTCACATTCTCCGGATGGCTCCCCGGTCAGGTGGCGCCGGCCCCGGGGGTAGAGCAAGAAGGGCCGGAAATCGTTCAAACAGAACGTATCCCCGGTTACCGGGGGATCTGGTACAGCAACCAGCCTTCCCAGGATAAGTACCGGTATAAGTACAGTGGAGGGCTGGGGACCTATTGTGCCAAACACCGACATCACGCGCAGTATGTGGAAGCGGTGAACAAGACCTTTTTTGTCTTTGGCGGAACAAAAGGCGTTGACGAGCCCAATGCACTGCAGATCATGATTTCCTACTTCGATCATGAAACGGGGCGGGTGCCGCGCCCTGCGAAAATCATGGACAAGGGGACCTCTGACGCTCACCACAACCCCGCTCTGATCGTGGACGGAGAGGGGCACTTGTGGGTTTTCGCCAGCGCCCATGGCGGCAAGGATGGATTCATCTTCCGGAGCACCGAGCCATACTCCATCGATGCCTTCGAGAAGGTCATGCAGAAGGAATTCACCTATCCTCAGCCGCAGTTTGTGGAGGGAGAGGGGTTTGTCTTCCTGTTCTCCAAGTATACCGGCGGACGCGAGATGTATGTGTCGACGAGTCCGGATGGCTATAACTGGACACCCGACAAGAAGATCGCGGGGTTTGGCGGGCACTATCAGATCAGCGAGCAGCTCGGATCGAAGCGGGGAACCGCTTTCAACTGGCATCCACCGACCGGCGGCCTGAATGCGCGAACCCAGCTCTACTACATGGAATCCTCCGATGGTGGGAACACCTGGAAAAACGTTCAGGGAGAGGTGTTGCAAACGCCACTGGATTCACCTGAGAATCCCGCACTCGTGCATGATTTTCGGGCCAACGGGTGGCTGGTCTACATGAAGGACATCACTTTTGACGGGAATGGCAATCCGGTGATCCTGGTGATCCTGAGCCGTGGCTTCGAATCCGGCCCGGAGAACGGCCCCCGGATTTGGACGCTGGCGCACTGGACGGGCGAGCGGTGGCGATTCCAGGAGGTGGCCAGGTCCGATCACAACTATGACATGGGCTCGTTATTCATTGAGGATAGCGGTGTCTGGCGGGTCATCGCCCCGACCGATCCAGGGCCACAGGAGTATTGTACAGGCGGCGAGATGGTGGTTTGGAGCAGTGATGATCGCGGCGAGAGCTGGAAACGGACGGCCACTCTCACCAAGGACAGCCCTCGGAATCACACTTATGCGCGCCGGTCTTTGAACGCGCATCCGGAGTTCGCGGCCTTCTGGGCCGATGGAGACGGCCTGGAGAAATCGAAGTCGCTGCTGTATTTCTGTGACCGAGATGGTTCTCGAGTCTGGGTGTTGCCGGAGACGATGGAGGAGGAGTACGCCGAGCCCGAATTAATTCAGACCCCGGCCGCAACTGATTACAGCAGCACCTGGCAGATGGGGATGGGTGTGTTGAGCTGGTTGGATTCAAAATAGGCCCTGGACTGCGGGGAGCATTTCTTTCCAATTCCCAGGGGTGAGGTAGACGAACCGCTCCGCGAAGGCGTTCTCCTTTTCCATATCCTCGAGGTTGAGGTCGTACTGGATGTCTGCCTTGGGGAGGATCAGTGCCCTGGCGTAACCGGAGTCCAGCCAGGCCTGCCAGGCGTTTCCAGAAACCATCATGAGGTCGAGTGCAGCGATGGCTGGGCCCTGGTTAAGCCGGAATTCAGGTCTTTTGAACCGGGCTGGCAGGCCTGCGAAGCTGACTATCAGTTGGGCCTCAGGGTGTTGATCATGGACTAGGTCGAAAAGGATGGGTGGCAGCCCGGATTCGAACAGCAACACGGGGTTGACCTCTTCCTGGCCCTCCCAGGCAAGAAGGGCGTAAAGATCGACAGGGATGATCTGGATGTCGCTGCGCTGATCTTCGACGGCCTCCTTGAACGCCTTGAAAGCGGTCTGGAGGCTGGGTGAGATCGTGTCCTCGGTGCCGGGCAGCAGCAGGACGATTTGGTTGCCGGATCCGTGAAGAGAAGAGATCTCGGTGCCCATTTTCCATCCGGCGAGCTCGTCTTCGAGGGTGCCGCCACCCCGGCGGTCTCCGCGTAAGGTCCTGAAGATGACCAGCCCGGCGATGGTGAGGGCGATGAGGCTCAGGATGAGTTTGAGAGTCTGGCGAGAGGATGGGGTAGACGACATGGCAAAAGGAAGAGGGCAAGGATTTATCGCAGGAAGCATGAAGTGAGAGGGTCGCAACCCAGGCTGTAGTTACAGCCTGGGTTGCGACTCCGGATTTGAATTATTCGGCGAGGACCCGGTAGAACCGCTGGCTCTCGCCGATGGCAGGGTCATGCACCTCCATCACAGCCCCATTTCCGGTGAGCGAGCCGAGTGTTTCCCAAGCCCCGACAGAGAGCGAGCTCCGATACTGGACGGTGTAGATGGTTCCAGGCTCGGTGAGAAATCCGAGGCGGAACCCGTCTGTGTTATAGGAGAGTTCGGAGATCTCCACGGGAAGGGTCGCACCTCCAGCCGGAGCGAAGGATAGGAAGTTGAGTAGCAGGTCCTCCTCCGCGCTCTCCGCCGTGAGCCTGAACGTGTGCACTCCGTCAAGGTCCAGGGAGATGGCCATGCCCTGCGGATTGGTGAGGGCAATGAACACAAATTTCCCCTGAGTATCGGGGACCTCGAAACTGCCGATGTCCATGGTTTGCTGGTTTATCGCATCCGGATTCGCAGTGACCTCGGCCATGGTGACCGTTTGCGCTTTGGTGCTGGCGGCACGCAGGAGTACGTTGACCTCCCCGGCTTTGAATGTCCGGGTATAGTTGGTCCAGTCCCCGGGGTTACCGACAAGCACTTCGTAGTCGGAAACACCCGCCTGAACATACTTATCCCGCAGGAAGTCGTCGGTGGGCCGGGTGGCGACATCGTCGAAGATACGGTAGCTGAGTTGCGGGTCCTGGCCAGAGGGGTTGGATACGAAGTAATCGATCTCGGACGTCCCCATCAGGTCGAGGTAACCGACCCCGTCGCCGTTGACCATTGCGCCTCCGGGGGTGAAGCCGGAAGGCGGCGGGTCATCCTGGAAGTCACCGCCATCATAGTTGTAATCCTCCGCCTCGACGATCATTGCCTCAGATCCCGAGAAGGTATCGAACTGGACGAGCGTCTGGGCGGAACCAAGGGCATTCTCGGCCAGTATCTCCCCCTGGTAGAGGAGGTTGGGGGCCAGGTCCATGTAGGAGACGGTCAAATTGGTGGGGTCTCCTTCAATGACCAGCGCGGAGGAGACGTCCTGGCCGTTGAGGGTGAGATGAATATCCTCGGGCAGCACGGGCTGGGGCGACTGGACCTGGAATTGAAGGCCCTGATTGGCGGGATGGAAGGCTGCGCCGAATGCCGGGTTGAGGTTGACGATGGCCGGCGGTGGCGGGGTGACCGAGATCTGGAGGTTGTCCACATCCGCGTACTCGCCTTCCAGGCCGTTCACCGCACCGATGCGCATCCGACCGTATGGAGTGCCGGCAGGGAAACCGAGATCCCAAGGTAGGCCTTCCCCGACCAGTTCCCCGTCGATTTTCAGATCGAAAGTCTGGGCATTGGGGCCATCGAGGTAGTTGATGATGGTGTAGTGATGCCAGGCCTGGTCCAGGTCGGCCACCTCATTCCAGTTGGCGCCGTCGTAGACTCCGATCTTGCCCGGTATCTCTCCCCAGGAGAGGAAGGCGGCGCGCTGGGTTTGTCCGGTCCGGTTGAGCGCCAGGTCAAGGGTCCGCGATAGTGAATCGGACACGCGGACATCCAACTCTATGGTGAGGATGCCTGCGCTGAACGGTGAGAAATCGAGGATATCAGTGCTTTCCTCCGCTGCTTGAGTCCGCTGGAGTATCTTGTTGTACTGGGCTTCTCCGGAATCGACGATCTCGGCGGGGACGCCGCTGCGTCCCGCGGTCCATACACCCAACCCGTCTGTCACATTCTGGAGAGTACCCAGGGGGTATAAAACAGGGTCCTCGAAACCGCCGACATCGAAAATGACGGTGGTCTCTCGAATCGTATCGAACTGGACGGTTCGCGCGTTGTCACCGGTCTCGTTAGAGACCTGGATCTCCGCGGTGTAGATCTGGTTGGGCTGTAAGTTCTGGTACTGGACCATCCGGTGGGTTGGATCGCCGGAGATGATGAGCCCCCCGGAGACATCCACCCCGTTGAGCAGGAGCGTGATTCCCTCGGTGGGGATGTCCTGGCTGGAGAGCGTTTCGAATTGGATCCCGTCCTCGGCAACCTGAAAATGTGCGCGATGAGCGGGAAAAACGTTCTCGATCGTTGGCGGTGGTGGCGGTTCAGCGGCGGCGGTTATGACCAGATTATCGATCTGGCCGAAGTCGCCCACGACCCCACGCATTCCACTGATCCTCAGCCGGCCGAAGGCGGCCTCGGGGGGGAAGCTGTTTCGCCAGGGGAGCCCCTTCTGGATGACCTCCCCATCCATGATCAGCGTGAACGTTTCCGCAAGGGGCCCGGAAAGGTAGTTGATCGCCTCGTAGCGGTGCCATTCTGTATCTATGGGTGTGATGGCGACCCAGGCAGAGCCGTCGTAGACGGAGAGCTGCCCTGGATTGATCCCCCAGCCGAGGAATCCCGCCATATTTCCTCCGGTCTGGGGGAGCAGGCATATGTCGATCGTACGTTCCTGGATGTTGGAAACACGTGCGTCAAAGACCAGGGAGAGGATGCCGGTCGAGGTGGCGGGGAATTCGAGAACATCAGAGTTGTCATTACCCACTTGAAGCCGATGCAGGACCTTTTCGAATTGGCCGTCATTGAGGTCTATGATCTCGGCCGGTACTCCAGCCGGGAACCATTCGCTCGCGTCATGGATGATGTTGCCGAGTGGGCCCACGGGATAGAGTGTATCATCCTCGAACCCGCCGGAATCAAAAAGTGTAAGGGTATCCTCTACGGTCCAGAACTGGATGTTCTGGGAGGCCATTCCTCCAGCGCTGGTGACGCTGATTTCCCCCGTATAGGCCGTATCAGCGGTGAGGCCTGCATAAATCACGTCCCATTGGCTGGGGGTGCCGGTGAACAGCAGCTGATCGGATACATCGGTTCCGTTGAGGACCAGGGAGATATCGGCTTCCTGGACCGGGTTTTCGGAGACGACTTGAAACTGAATTCCCTCCTCAGCCTTGATCACTGCCAGGTTGAAAGGAAAAAGATCCACGATCTGCGGTGGAATAGGTACTTCGCCCAGGGCCTGTTCGATCGTGACGGTATCAAGATCAAAGGCCCGGAATTCATCGCCGTCCGCACGGATTCCGAAATGGAGGATGCGATGGCTATCCAGGGTGGCGGACAGATCACGGAACCTGTGTGGGTTGGTGCTGGTGAAGGAGGCTGCGGTATCCTCGTTGGTAATGAAAACCGTGTAGAGCTGGTATTCCGGGTTGATGGTCACCGCGAAGGCGTAATTGTTGTTAGGAATGAGCGGCACCCCGGTGTCCACTGCGTTATCAGTGTTAAACCCACTGTCTCCTGTGGCGTTGTCATAAATCCAGAAGGTACGGCCGGCAGCGACTCCGGAGGCGTGGGCATCACCGTGGGCGAACACTGCCCAGGACGTAGACGCATCGGTGCCCGCCTCGGAGCGCGGAGCATTGCGAGCGAAGAAGTGAACCCGGTCATCGAAGGTTGTGAAATTGTTATCGAAATCAGCCTGTGGTTCGTCGAGTCGGAATTTCCAGCTGATCCGATGGGTCTGTTCAGCGTTGATCCCGCCGCCGGACTCGTAGGTACGGAGGACATTCCGATACCCCCCGGGCGTTCCCAGAAAATCGACATGCAGGTATGGGGATCCGGAATCGATGGGGTCATCGGAAATGATCTCGGGTATGAGCCCGCCCGAGGAAACCCAGGTATCGACCCATCCGCGACCGACGGTGCCAGGGTAGGTACCGTCGTCAAAATCGCTTTCGATGGCGGCTTGCGTCGTTTGTGAAATCAAAGCCAGTGACAGGACTATGCCCGGCACAAAGGCGGGAAAGCATTTGAAATGATGCATGGCCAAGGCTCCCCAATCTGAGGTGAAACAACAAGATTGACATAGATTTCAATTTCTTTTACGAGAGGGTTATTTGATCTGTCAATTCTATAATCCCCCGGAGCGGGGAGGTGGATGCGCCAACGTCGATCTTCCTGGCCATGGGATACCGAGCACCTGCAACTGGCGGAGCTGACCGATATGGATATGAATCTTCCAGGCAACAGGCTCAGCAAAACATGCTGGGAAATCATGCAGGTGTACGTTGTCGGTGTAGGTGGCGTGCGTGCGGGACGGGTTGGCGAAAGCCATGCATGGGATGAGGCGCTTCAATGAACAGGAAAAGATTCATAACCGGGTTTACCCTGATCGAGTTACTGGTCGTGATAGCCATCATTGCGATCCTCGCTGCCATGCTGCTTCCGGCTCTTGGAAAGGCCCGACAGAAGGCATGGCGCATCAGTTGTGCTAATAACCTGCACCAGTTAGGGATAGGGGTTCACATGTATGCCTCCGATTACAATGGACATCTGCCGCCCGTTGTCCGTACCAGCTCATCGTTCACCACCTATTGGTTCAGGATCGATAACCGGCATGCGAACCTTGGCATGCTTTTTCAAGATCAACTCGTAACCAGTCCGCAGGCGTTCTACTGCCCATCCAGACGTCTCAAAAGTGGCGAGGTGCTCGGCTTCAACGTGGACAACAACCGCTGGGAGGATATTCAGGTCAGGTCCTCCTTCCCCGCCCGGTTGCTGAAAGTAGATGGGGTTCCCATGGGATCAGGGCCCGCATTCTGGAAGCTGGTTGCCTATGATCAAAAGGTCATTTACAGCGATTTTGTCGGTGTAGACGGTTTTCAAGGAGGCGGGATTGTCAATGCCACCATCTACGCACCACACGAGGGAGCCGGTTATAACCGCCTGTTCGGCGACGGTTCCGTGCGGTGGACGACTCCAGGGCCCCTCACGAGCCGTGTTGGGCCCAATCCTGCACCGCCGGCCCGTCAGATCATGTTCTTTGAAGAGCTTGACGAACTCTGATTGCGGCTTGCTCCCCCCAAAAATCCTTCGCCGTTCCATCGGAAAGAGATGTCGACGCCCCTGAAAAATCCACGCGAATCGCAGGGTTGCGGCCTTGATCAGGATCACCCCCGGCCACCCGTGCTAGAAATCCTCCGAAAAGGTAGCCGCTTTTTCAACCTGGCTTCCCCATCCGGATCTGGAGAGCCTCGCGCAGAGGCGCAGAGGCGCGGTGGCGTTTTCGAGTTGGCCGTGAGAGTGGATAAGGCCACCCTGATCCAAACCATTTTTTGGAATTATAAGGTTTATAGTTTCCAGCCAACCAAGTCAGTTGCAAGAATCACCTCACCCCCACAAGCAACCTCTCCATCCCCGCCTTCGCGCCTTCGCGCAGTCCTAGCCTTCCTTTCCTCTCCCCTCTGCGCCTCTGCGCGAGTCCTCCCCATCCGGATCCGGAGAGCCGCCCGCAGAGGGCGCAGCGATCGCGGTGGCGTTCTTTCAGTCCCAGAGAATGCCGCATCCGGGCGTGTCTGGAAACAGGACACGCCCGGATTCGATCCTGACCCCTTGGGCGACGTCGTTGGCCAGGAGCAACGCGCCGTCCAGGTCCGCATAATCGACCAGTGGCAACAGCTGCGCCGCCGCGGAGATGCCGACCGTCGATTGCGTGAAGCAGCCGATCATTACGCGCAATCCGAGCGACCTGGCCTCAGTGATCATACGCCGGGCGGGGGTGAGTCCGCCGCACTTTTCCAGCTTGATATTGATTCCATGAAAATGCCCGGGACACCGGGCGACTTCGGATTCAACGCCGCAGCTCTCATCGGCGATGAAGGGAATGGGGGCATTCGGGTGAAGCCGCGCCATTCCCGCCCAGTCCGACCGCGCCAGCGGCTGTTCGATCAGCTCCACACCTAATGCATGCAGCAATTCGGCATTGCGCTGGGTCTCCAGCTCGCTCCAGCCGGCGTTGGCATCGATCCGAAACGGCGCGGATGTCCGGTCCCGCAAGGCACGCACGATCTCGAGGTCACGCACGGTTCCCAATTTGATTTTATAGACCGGAAAGCCGGATTGCTCCGACAGCTTCTGCTGCATCATCCCGATCGAGTCGATCCCGATGGTGTAGTTCGAGGGGGGAATCGAACGGGTGGAAAGCCCCCATAACTCCCAGACCGGGCGCCCCTTGAGCTTCCCCCACAGATCGTGCGCCGCGGTGTCCAAAGCCGAGAGCGGAAAGGTCACCCGCCCGGAGTCTGCCTCACCCGTCACACGGCTGATCGCATCCCGCATCGCGGTCCAGAACTGGCCGGGGTCGATCAATTGCCAATCCGCGATCAATGGCCGCAGCGCTTCCAAGGTGGCCATCGTGTCGGCACGCAGCGCTCCGAAGAAGGCGTACTCCGCCGCCTCGCCGTACCCGCGGACGCCCCCCTGCTCGAGCTCGACGATCAGGCTCGGCTTGGAACTGGTCGTGCCGCGTGAGATCCCGAACGGATGCCGGGTGACAAGGTCGATGGGGATGAGCCGCAGGTTCATCGGTAGTCCAGGCTTCGGTGGCAATCGCTATGGCAGTTCCACGATTCGCACATTGTCGAATACGTTCCGATCGTCGAAGGAGCCCAGCCCCACCCTACCCTTGCCGAAGCGTTTGTCCTGCACCGTCATGTGCGGAGTCTGCATGTCATCGAAATAGACCGCGATCGTGCCCTCGTCCAGGTTGCGCACCAACTTCACCCGATGCCAGTCGTCGTCCCAACCGACCTGGCGCTCGTTCTGGGTCAGCGGCGTGCGAGGCGCACCATCCACCACCATGATCTGACCGCTCGCCGGATCCGGCCGGGCGCCCAGATGGACATAGTAGAAATGAGTCGGATCCTGGTAGCCGAAGAAGATGCAACAGTCACGATGCGCCCCGGTATCCAGCGTGCTTTTCACATCGAAGGTCATCTCGAAGCTCTTCCACTCGAGATCCTTGATCAGCGCGATGTGCAGCGGACTCCGCACCGCCGGCTCGTAAGCGCTCTCGCGTTGGGTAATTCCGAGCCCTTTACCGGACTTCCCAGGCTCGAGCGCCCAGGTCTCAGGATCAACGATCTCCCAGCGGGCGATGCCGTCCTCGAAATCCTCTTCGAAAACCGGGGTCGCCTTCTCCGCTGCGCAGGCCAGGCCATTGGTGAACAGGCAAATGAGACCCGCAAGGATGAGGCGCCCCACAGGTTGCCGATGGATGCGATCTGCTTGGAAAAACATCATCTCTCTCTTCTCCTTGTTCGAGTCCCTTTCATCCTCCCCGTTTCACCGGCCGGAATACGGTGGCTAACGATCAGAGGACGTTCACACCACGACTTTTGAGATACGCCTTCAGTTCCGGGATGTCGATCATGTGGAAATGAAATACCGAGGCGGCCAGCAGGACCGTGGCGCCGGCCTCGACCGCTTCATAGAAGTGCTCCAGGGTGCCGGCTCCGCCGGATGCGACAATTTCCGCGTTGGTCGCAGCCTTCATCGCGCGGATCACCGGCAGGTCATACCCCGTCTTGGCACCGTCACCCGCTTTGCTGGTCGGGAGGATCACCGGGATTCCCATTCCATCGACCACACGCGCCCACTCGACTGCATCGGTTCCCGTGGCCGTGCGGCCACCATCGATGAACACCTCGTAGCCTGACGGCAACGCGGGATTGCGGTCCACGTCGATCGCCACGGTCACCCGCTGCGGGCCGAACTCGCGCACCATTTCGGCAATCACCTCGGGCCTGCGAAAGGCCGCACTGCTGGTCGAGATCTTGTCCGCCCCAGCCTTCAGCACCGCCGCAGCAGAGGCCACGTCGGAGATCCCGCCGCCGACCGTAAACGGCACGCTCACCGCGTCGGCGACGCGGCGAACCACATCGAGCATGGTCCCACGCCCCTCAATGGTCGCCGTGATATCGAGCAGCGCCAGCTCGTCGGCCCCGGCGTTGCAGTATGCAACAGCGGATTCCACGGGATCGCCGGCATCTTTGATGTCCACAAAGTGCACGCCCTTCACCACCCTGCCGTTCTGCATGTCGAGGCAGGGCATAATCCGAATCGACTGACTCATTCGTTGGTTCCCTTTCGCGATCCCGATGCCAAAACCAGATGGGATCGATTGTTGTTGAAAAGTGTATCCGCGGCGGAAGCGATCCTTACACCTCTCTTCCATAATTCGAGCAGGCGCATCAGCCAAACAAAAACCCGCAATAATTCGCAGCGCGCCTTCTCGTGCTAGACGTTATCCGAAAAGGTCAATGGCGAAGCAAGATCGGGGTCGGGCTCGCTATCGGCCTCGGTATCGAAGGAACGCGTGATGGGATTGGGCGATGAGAAACCGGGTAACGCGGCCGAATTGTTGGGGTGCGGACACAACTCGGGTGCGATGTTTGAGCGGACCATGAGGGCCAAGCGCCAACCAGGGCAGGGATCGATCCCGATTTCGATCCCGATTTCGATCCCGATTTCGATCCCGATTTCGATCCCGATTTCGATCC